>NZ_JBSFUU010000024.1:0-122871 GCF_053591955.1 Streptomyces sp. NPDC002845
CCGCCCGCACCTCGTCGACGGCTGCCTCACCGAGACCGGCCTGACCATTGGTCCGACCCAAACGTGACCTTGCTACCTCACGCATTAAAGATCAGGTAGCGGACGTGCGGTCCGCCGAAGTAGCCGCAGGCGATATGTGAGGTATCGAACTTGGAGCGATGGCTGGCGACTGGGGCGAGAGCGGTCTTGCATGTGGATCGAGACTTCTGCCGCTCATGTGGCGCGACTGGTGGAGTTGGGTCCTTGATGCGCGGTATAGGCGTTGATGAGCTTCTGGTTCACACGCCTTCTGGAATCCATACAATCAACGCAACTCGAAGACCATCCATACCAAGATCGCTGAGGTAGATCGTCGTGATCACACTGGCAGGAGATGGAAGGTACCGCTCCAAGACGCGCGACTGGGAAAGTTGACAACCCCTCGCTGGAGCGGATCTCTCAATCGGTTGCAGAGCTGGATGGCTATCGACGCACTGAGATTTCCGTGACGGAGGACGAGCCCTTTCGATACTTGTCGATTGCGAGGGGTCCGGATCTTTACCTGGTCACAAGAGAGTCGGCTGATGCAGAGATTGTTCAGCTGCACGATTCTGGGGCCGGTACGGGGGAAATCCAGCTTGTCCGTGGTGGTCAGATGGGCATCTTAAAGCGATCTGATCTGATTATCCGCGATCAAGCTGTTGGTGCCGTATCAGACTTCCTGAACGGATTTCCTGAGGGATTCGGATCCCCTTGGTCAGTGGAATAGAGAAAGTCGTCCAGGGTGCGTGAAGCGCTTCTTGGCATCTTGCTTTTCAAGCTGGAAGTTGGCTGATGGAAACGCCTGCAAGGTATTGATGACCAACGTGGGCGAAGCCCTGGCCGAGCGGGCGGGGAGGCGCGCACGTGCTAATAGAGGTTGGGCGCATGGGAGACGGCAGTGGCAGACGACGGGCACGGAGGGCGGCGGGAGCGGTCGCCATAGGGCTGCTGATTGCCGAGTGCGAATCAGGTGCGGGAGCCGGCGGACAACGCTCGCCCATATCAACGGACACGTCCGGCCCCAAGGCCACGACTACATCATCGGCTGCCGGAGCCGTCAGATTTCTGCGTGTGCGCCATGTTCGGGAGATCCTTAGTAGCGCGGCTGAACTGGCCGGCTGGGAGAGTATCGGCGAGCCACTGGTCACCACCGACCGTCGAGCGTGCGAAGGCGTCATCATTAATGGCTGCCCTGACGCCGTGGCTATTGGGTCGATGGATCTGACACGAGGAGGCAAGACCTGTGATGAGTGGGTCCGGCTCAATTTCACGATGTACTCCTGCACCAGCAACGACGCCGCGCGAGATGTCTACGCCGGGCTGAACCTGGACGGAACGGAACTCGCGCTGCCCGACTCACTCGGCGATGAGCGTCTGGCCACGCGGCAGAAGCTTGACTCACAAATGGAGGGCAGCCACATCACACTGTTTTCCGTGAAGGCCCGCACGGGCACCACTGTGCTGTGGGTGTCGGCTGTGGGTTATTCAGAACTGACCGCCACTAAGGAGCGAGCCCAAGCGGTCATGCAACTGCTGTACGACCGCACCCAGCAGGTCAAGCATGGCGCCAAGCCCGTCGTCAGCAGCTCCATCGGCTGAGCTATCGAGGAGTTGACGGGTTTCGGCCGAGGTGAGCGGCTGGGAGCGTCTCAGATGCGATGTGGTGGTCTTGACGTGCTGGCGATCTTGTGCAGCAGCTCGTCCTCGCCGACGGTGTGTTCCGCAGCTGGACCGCCAGGGACATGACCGTCATGATCACGTAGCGGCCACAACCACGTACCGGCCGGGCGGCTGGTGCCAGTTGGAGAGCGGTTTCTTAGGGTAGCCCGGTGGTCGTCGTGATCGCTGTGGTCCGTGGTGCGGGTGCGGGTGCGGGTCAAGGCTGACAGTCCTCGAAACGGTTCCGCCCGGCACCGCCAACTGTGTGCCGAGTCTCACCGAGATCCCGTGAGACCCCAGGTCGCTGGCCCAGTCGATGAGACTCAGCACACAGTTGAGCAGACGTCGCGGCGAGTTGCCGTACACCACCTTCGCGGACGCAGGCGCGGACACGGTCGCCGGGTGCGTGGTGCGGGCTGTGTTCCGGCGCCTTTGCCGTTGCGGGCCACGGCACGAGGCGATCGGCGTGTCGCCGTGGGCCCTCGGTCTGGTCGATGGGCGAGGTCAGGGCCCGGCCCGGTTCGTGTACGCCCGCTACCCCTCCGCCACCACCGCCGACGCCACCCCCGCGTCATGGCTCAGCGACACGTGCCACGACCGCACCCGAGTTCCGCCGCCCGCGCCGCCACCGTGGCCGGTCGCCCGCAGTCTGGGTGCCCTGGTGTCCTCGACGAAGACCTCGGCGCCGGTCCAGTGCAGGCCCTGCGGTGCGCCGAGCGCCTTGGCCGGGGCCCCTTGACGGCGAAGCGGGCAGCCAGCGAGGCCACGCCCCTGCGCTCCCCGCTGGGCAGCAGCAACTCGCTCTCCTGGAACAGCCGTTCCGCCAGCCCGGAGGTGCGCCGCAGCGACGCCTCAAACCGGTCGGTCTCGACCACATCGATACCGACCCCGCTGATGCTCACGCCGGGCGCCCCACGGCTGTCTGGGCGGTGGCCAGTTCGCACCATACGTATTTGCCGCGGTGGCCCTGTCGGGTCAGTGGCTGCCAGCCCCATGCGTCGGCGCAGGCTCGGATCAGCGCCATTCCCCTGCCGTCCTCCAGGTCGGTGACCTGGTCGAACGGCTGTGGCGGTTGGGGTGGTTCAGGGTCGGCGTCCCAGGCGTCGATGCGCAGGACGCCGGCCGACCAGCGCACGCGCAGGATGGCGGGGCCCTTGGTGTGGCGTACGGCGTTGCCCACCAGCTCCGCTGCGAGCAGTTCAGCGACGTCGACGAGGCCGATCAGGCCGTGCAGGGTGAGGATCAGGCGGAGGGTACGGCGGCTGACGGTGACGGCACGGAGGTCGTTGGGGATGGAGAGGGAGTACTCCCAGGGGCCGGTTTCGGGCATGCGTGAACTCCTGTCGGGTGGGTGAAGGAGAGTCGGGGATGCGCGGCGGTGGCGGGCGGTGGCAGTGCCGCAGCCGTCATGGCAGGACGGAGTGGTGCGCTTCCGGGGGTCCCGGCGTTCCGCAGCGTGTGCGTCGCATCACTGAAGGTAGACCTAGCTTTTTAAGTTTTGCAAGCCGGTCGCGTAACCTGACCCCCGAACGAGGCGCGCCTACAGGCGCATTGGGAGGAGCATTCGATGGCATTGAGGCGCGAGCCAACGGCACGTCAGATGCGCCTGGCGGTCGAGTTGCGCAGGCTCCGCGACGCGGCAGGTCTCACAGCCCGCGAGGCGGCGGCACTGCTCGGGGTGGGTTCCGCACAGATCAGCCAGATCGAGTCGGGCCTCACAGGTGTGAGCGAGAAGCGACTGCGCCGCCTTGCAGCCCACTACGTGTGCACGGACGAAGCGTTCGTCGATGCGCTGGTTACCATGGCGACCGATCGGACGCGCGGCTGGTGGGAAGAGTACCGAGGGCGGCTGCCCACCCCCTTCCTCGACCTCGCGGAACTTGAGCACCACGCCACGTTCCTGCGAGAGGTCCAGTTCCTCTACATCCCCGGCCTACTGCAGACGGAGGGGTACGCCCGCGCCATCTTCTCCGACAGGATCCCGGAACTCCCCGATGAGGAACTGGAGTTGCGCGTCCAGCATCGGATGCGACGCAAGGTGATCCTCGAAGGCGCCGATCCCACACCGTACGAGGCGATCATCCACGAGGCGGCACTGCGCATCCGAGTCGACGACCGCGCTGCCTCGCAAGCTCAACTCGCCAGCCTTCTCGCTTTTTCCGAGGAGGACCACGTCACCGTACGTGTCATCCCCTTCGACCTGGACGGCTTCGGCGGGTCCTGGGCCGCGATGATGATGGCAGGCGGCGCTGTACCCAAGCTGGACTCAGCCGTTGGCGACGCACCTCACGCCGCGACGTTCATGGATTCCGAGGCCCAGCTCAACGTCCTTCGAACACTTTTCCGTAGACTGGAGGCCGCGTCACTCGACGCCGAGCGTTCGCGTGAGTTCATTCACAGGCTGGCCAAGGAAGTGTGAGGCGCACGGTGACCACCCCCGACAACTGGCGGAAGTCGTCCTACTCCGGCGCCGGTGACGGCAACTCCTGCGTGGAGATCGCAAACTCCCCCACCCACATAGCTATCCGCGACTCCAAGGCCCCGGCCAGGGCCACCCTCACCTTCCCGACCGGAGCCTTCGCCCCCTTCGTCGAGGCCCTGAAGACCCACTCCACCGCCACCGGCACCGGCACCGGCACCGGCAGGTTGCGCGACTGACCCACTTCACGGAAAGGCACTCACCATGAGAGCCACACCCCTCCGCCGTACCGCCGCTGCCGCCGCCGTGGCCTGTCTGGCCCTGCTGGCCACCGCCTGCGGTGGTGACGAGTCCGCGGACGCGGGCGCGGCCCAGGACAAGGCCACGGCGGAGGAGAGCGCTACCACCTCTCCGGCGGCCGAAGTGCTGACGACCGCGGAGCTGGAAAAGCTCGCGCTGGCGGACAAGGACGTCGAGGGGCACACGGTCGAGAAGGCCGCGACCGCCGACATCCCGGACGCCGAGGAGGTCAGCGTGGAGAACGCCGCGTGCGAGCCACTCGCATATGCCGTGAACGCCCTGCCGGTCGGCGAGCCGGCCGCGAAGGCCCAGCGGATCGTGAGATCCGAGCCCACAAAGCCTTCGGACGAGGAACTCGCCGAGATGTCACCCGAGGAGCAGCTCGCCGCGAGCATGAACGTGGTGGCCACGGCGGCCTCGCTGTTCTCGTACGAGGACAGCGAGGCCGAGGAGGCCGTCGCCGCGCTGCGCACCGCCGCCGAGAAGTGCGCCGACGGATTCGCCGGGACCACCGACGGCGAGGAGGACAAGGTCACGAAGATCGCCGAGGAGAGCTTCTCCGGCGGGGACGAAGCCGCGGCCTGGACCGTGACCAGGGAAGGGGACGGGGAGACGCTGCCGTACAAGCTGGTGGTCGTGCGGCAGGGCAACACGCTGGCCACCTTCTCCAGCACCAACTTCGGTGCGGCGCTGAGCGGCAAGGACTTCGGCCTGCCGACCGCCGTCATCGACGCCCAGCTGGCCAAGCTCGGCTGACGACTGCAACCGACGGCAACCCCAGGGGGCAACCGACGGCACCCGGCGGCCGAACCACTGGGACAGCCGCCCCCAGGTGCGGAAGACTCGCCCTATGCGAACCGCCCACCGCGTAGAAACCGTCCGCGCCGCCGAACGCACCCTCATGGACCGCCTCCCCGAAGGCGCCCTCATGCAACGCGCCGCCGCAGGCCTGGCCACTGCCTGTGCGGATCTGCTCGGACGGGTGTACGGAAGGCGGGTCGTCCTCCTGGTCGGCAGCGGGGACAACGGTGGTGACGCCCTGTACGCGGGGGCGAGGCTGGCCCGGCGTGGGGCGGGGGTCACGGCCGTGCTGCTCAACCCGGAGCGCACCCACCCGGGCGGCCTGGCAGCCCTCCGCCGCGCGGGCGGCACCACGACCGCCACCGACAAGGCGGCCACCGCCCTCCACCACGCCGACCTCGTCGTCGACGGCATCGTGGGCATCGGCGGCAAGGGCGGCCTGCGCCTCGACGCCGCGCCCCTCGCCGAACTCGCCGCCGCGTCCCGGGCGGCCGTCGTCGCCGTGGACCTGCCGAGCGGCATCGAACCGGACACCGGCGAGGTGCGCGGCGCGGCCGTCCGGGCCGATCTGACCGTCACCTTCGGCACGCACAAGCCCGGCCTGCTCATCGACCCGGCCCGCGAACACGCCGGCACCGTACGCCTGGTCGACATCGGCCTCGACCTCCCCGCCGACGCCGACCTGGAGGCGTTGCAGCACGCCGACGTGGCCGCCCTGCTGCCCCACCCCTCGGCCGAGAGCGACAAGTACCGCCGGGGTGTCGTGGGCATCGCCGCCGGATCCGCCCGCTACCCGGGCGCCGCCGTCCTCGCGGTCTCGGGCGCCCTGCGCGGCGGAGCGGGCGCCGTGCGCTACGTCGGCCCGGCCGGGGACGCGGTCATCGCCCGCTTCCCGGAGACCCTCGTCTCGGAGAAGGGCCCGAAGCAGGCCGGCCGGGTCCAGGCCTGGGTCGTGGGCCCGGGCGCCGGGGACGACCCGGGCCCCGTCGCCGAGGTGCTCGCCACCGACGTACCCGTGCTGCTCGACGCGGACGGCCTCCGCCTCGCCGACCGCGACACCGTGCGCGCCCGCACGGCCCCCACCCTCATGACCCCGCACGCCGGAGAGGCCGCCGCCCTGCTGGGCGTCTCCCGCGAGGAGGTCGAAGGGGCACGCCTGTCCGCCGTACGGGACCTCGCCCGGCTCTACGACGCCACCGTGCTCCTCAAGGGATCGACGACCCTGATCGCCACCCCCGACAGCGATCCCGTACGCGTCAACCCCACCGGCACCCCCTGGCTCGCCACCGCGGGCAGCGGCGACGTCCTCTCGGGCCTCGCCGGTTCCCTCCTGGCCGCGGGCCTGCCCGCCCTGGACGCGGCGAGCGTCGCCGCGTACCTGCACGGACTGGCGGGCCGCTACGCCTCGAACGGCGCCCCGGCCGGAGCCCACGACGTGGCGGACGCGATCCCGGCGGCGTGGCGGGACGTCCGCGACTGACCTCAGCGGCTGACCTCAGCAGCCGACCTCAGCCGCTCCTCAGCCGCTCCTCAGACCGCAGAGAAACCTTCAGGAAAGCCCTCGGGGAAGCCTTCGCTCCCCTCGCTCCCCTCACTCCCCCCGCTCGATCCGGTCGATCGCCTCCTGCACCATCTCCAGGTACTCGGCCTCCTCGCACCGCGGCTTACTGCCCATCCGGTACATGTCGAGGCAGTCGCCGAGGTACTCGCCCAGGTCCTCGTCCGGCAGATCGGCCGCGAGTTCGCTGTGGACACGCCCGGAGAAGGCGGAGGACCACTCAGCGCGCGTAGACCGACGGCGACGACGTATGAGACCACGAACACGTATACGCATACGCATGGCCATCGCCACCCCACACCCCACGACTCCCGGAAGGCGGCTCGCTTCCGGCACCGGGGACGGTAACTCCGCCCACCACACGCGGTCCATACCTTCGGCACATTTTCCGCACACCCGTTCCCCACGGAGAGCCCCGCGTGACGGACCCCACCCCGCCGCCCGGTTCGAACTCCGTTAACAATGGACTGTGATCTCATCGGTTACTTCGTTGCCGCGGAGCGCCCACCGGCCCAAGCCGGAGGCGACTCCCTACGTCGACCTCACCCGTGCCGAGTGGAGCGCGCTGCGCGACAAGACGCCGCTCCCGCTGACCGCCGAGGAGGTCGAGAAGCTGCGTGGCCTGGGCGACGTCATCGACCTCGACGAGGTACGGGACATCTACCTGCCGCTGTCGCGCCTGCTCAACCTGTACGTGAAGGCCACGGACGGCCTGCGCGGCGCGCTGAACACCTTCCTCGGCGAGCAGGGCTCCCAGTCCGGCACCCCGTTCGTCATAGGCGTCGCGGGCTCGGTCGCCGTAGGCAAGTCCACGGTCGCCCGCCTCCTCCAGGCGCTGCTCTCCCGTTGGCCCGAGCACCCGCGCGTCGAACTGGTCACCACGGACGGTTTCCTGCTGCCCACCAAGGAGTTGGAAGCCCGCGGCCTGATGTCGCGGAAAGGTTTCCCCGAGTCGTACGACCGCCGCGCGCTGACCCGTTTCGTCGCCGACATCAAGGCGGGCAAGGGCGAGGTGACGGCCCCCGTCTACTCACACCTCATCTACGACATCGTCCCCGGCCGGCGGCTCACCGTCCGCCGCCCCGACATCCTGATCGTCGAGGGCCTGAACGTCCTGCAGCCCGCCCTCCCCGGCAAGGACGGCCGCACCCGCGTGGGCCTCGCCGACTACTTCGACTTCAGCGTGTACGTCGACGCCCGCACCGAGGACATCGAGCGCTGGTATCTGAACCGGTTCGGGAAGCTGCGCGCCACGGCCTTCCAGAACCCCTCCTCCTACTTCCGCAGGTACACCCAGGTGTCGGAGGAGGAGGCCCTCGACTACGCCCGCACGACCTGGCGCACCATCAACAAGCCGAACCTGACAGAGAACGTGGCCCCGACCCGCGGCCGCGCCACCCTGGTCCTCCGCAAGGGCCCCGACCACAAGGTCCAGCGCCTGAGCCTACGCAAGCTGTAAACGCGCCCGGCAGGGGCGCGGGGCTGTGACATCCTCCGGCTCCGCCGCGTGGGCGCGACCAGCCACTGACAACAAGCAGCCCGCCAACCACAGAACCCCACCCCCTACCCGGCCCCGCCCTACCCCAACGCCGACTTCACCGCATCAGCCAACCGCCCAGCCACAGACCGAGCCTGATCAATATCCGCCGCCTCGACCATCACCCGCACCAACGGCTCCGTCCCCGACGGCCGCAGCAACACCCGCCCGGTGGACCCGAGTTCACGCTCGGCGTCGGCGACGGCGGCCGCGAGCTCGGCGGACGTGCCGACCCGGGACCTGTCGACGTCGGGCACATTGATCAGCACCTGCGGCAGCCGCTCCATGACGGACGCGAGGTCCTTGAGCGTACGGCCGGACTGGGCGACCCGGGCCGCCAGCAGCAGCCCGGTGAGCGTGCCGTCGCCGGTGGTGGCGTGGTCCAGGATGATGACGTGCCCGGACTGCTCGCCGCCGAGGGTGTACCCGTGCTCCTTCATCTTCTCCAGGACGTACCGGTCGCCGACCGCGGTCTGGACGAGCTTGACGCCCTCGCGCTCCATGGCGAGCTTGAAGCCCAGGTTCGACATGACGGTCGCGACGACGGTGCCGGAGCGCAGGACGGAACGCTCCCGCATCGCCAGCGCGAGCACGGCGAGGATCTGGTCCCCGTCGACCTCGTTGCCCTCGTGGTCCACGGCGAGGCAGCGGTCGGCGTCGCCGTCGTGCGCGATGCCGAAGTCGGCGCCGTGCTCGACGACGGCCGCCTTCAGGGCGGCCAGGTGGGTGGAGCCGCAGCCGTCGTTGATGTTGAGCCCGTCGGGCTCGGCGCCGATGGTGACGGTCTCGGCCCCGGCGCGCCTGAAGACCTCGGGCGAGACGCGGGCGGCGGCCCCGTGCGCCTCGTCGAGGACGACCTTGAGCCCGTCGAGCCGGTGGGGCAGGACGGAGAGGAGGTGGTCGACGTACCGGTCGGGGCCTTCGTCGTACGACGTCACGCGGCCGACGCCCGCGCCCGTGGGCCGGTCCCAGGGGGCCCCGGTGCGGTGCTCCTCGTACACGGCCTCGATCCTGTCCTCCAGCTCGTCCGCGAGCTTGTGCCCGCCGCGTGCGAAGAACTTGACGCCGTTGTCCGGCATGGCGTTGTGACTGGCGGAGAGCATCACACCGAGGTCGGCGCCGAGCACGCCGGTCAGATACGCCACGGCCGGCGTCGGCAGCACGCCGACGCGCAGGACGTCCACGCCCGCGCTGGCCAGGCCTGCGACCACGGCGGCTTCCAGGAACTCCCCGGACGCGCGCGGGTCCCGCCCGACCACCGCCACCGGCTTGTGGCCCTCGAACGTACCCGCCTCGGCCAGTACGTGGGCCGCCGCGACCGAGAGCCCGAGCGCCAGCTCGGCCGTCAGGTCCGCGTTGGCGACACCGCGCACGCCGTCCGTGCCGAAGAGTCGTCCCACTGGTGTCCTCCGAATTGCTGAGAATGTGCGGCTCTTACCGAGTGTCCGGGTCCCCAGGCTGCGGCATAAGCCTTCTGCTGCTTAAGCCCCTCTGTCGCATAAGCCTGTGATAAGCACCGTTCCCGGTAAACGAACCGCCCCGACGGCACAGAGCGTGCCGTCGGGGCGATCGTTGCGAAACAGCGGACGCGGGGCGCGCGTAACTGGACGCGCGCCGCGCGATGCGCGATTAGCGCTTGCTGTACTGCGGGGCCTTGCGGGCCTTCTTCAGACCGGCCTTCTTGCGCTCGACGGCACGGTCGTCACGGCGGAGGAAGCCCGCCTTCTTCAGCGCACCGCGGTTGTTGTCGACGTCGGCCTCGTTCAGGGCGCGGGCGACACCGAGACGGAGCGCACCGGCCTGGCCGGAGACACCGCCGCCGGAGATACGGGCGATGACGTCGTAGCGGCCCTCCAGCTCGAGCACCTTGAAGGGCTCGTTGACTTCCTGCTGGTGGACCTTGTTCGGGAAGTAGTCCTCGAGCGTACGCCCGTTGATCTTCCACTTGCCGGAGCCCGGGACGATCCGGACGCGGGCGATGGCGTTCTTGCGACGGCCCAGGCCGGCGGCCGGCTGGGGCTCGCCGAACTGGGAGCCGAGGGACTCGGAGGTGTACTCACCCTCCAGCGGAACCTCGGTCTCCGTGGTGTAGCTGTCGATGTCGACGGTCTCGTCGAGCGGCTGCTCAGCAGTGGTCTCGGCCACGATTCTCCTCAGATTCTCTTCGGTCTTAGGGGGTGGCCGGACTTACTGCGCGACCTGGGTGATCTCGAACGGCACCGGCTGCTGGGCAGCGTGCGGGTGCTGGTCGCCCGAGTAGACCTTCAGCTTCGAGAGCATCTGACGGCCCAGGGTGTTCTTGGGGAGCATGCCCTTGACGGCCTTCTCGACGGCCTTCTCGGGGTTCTTGTCGAGCAGCTCGTCGTAACGGACGGAGCGCAGACCACCCGGGTAACCGGAGTGGCGGTACGCCATCTTCTGGGTCCGCTTGTTGCCGGACAGGTGCACCTTGTCGGCGTTGATGATGATGACGAAGTCACCGGTGTCGACATGCGGCGCGTAGATCGGCTTGTGCTTGCCGCGCAGAAGGGTGGCGGCAGTGGTGGCCAGACGGCCCAGGACAACGTCCTGGGCGTCGATGACGTGCCACTGACGCGTCACATCGCCGGGCTTGGGGCTGTACGTACGCACGGTTCGTAGCCTTCGCTTCTTCAGTGAGGTTCCTGACAAGGTCACCGAAGACGATCACGACAGCCCTGACCGCACTGCGGTGACGCAAACCGCGTGCTGGTCGCTGGTCATCGGCCCGGCGGACCGGTGTAAGGGCCCCTCACGTGAGAATGAGCAAGCCAATACACATAACGAAAGTGCAGAATACCCGCGCTGCCCCGACCTGGTCAAAACGAGCCCGCCCCCATGAACCAGCCCACTCCCCACCGGCCGGCCACGCCCGCCCCGCCCGACCCGCCACGCGCCGCCGGGGCGACGGTCTGCCCCCGGCAAGGGGGCGTCCACTGGGACCCTGGGGTGCCCCCTCTGGAGAGGCGCCGAGGCCGCCCCCGGGGCCCCGGGACAGCCCCGTCTACAGGCCCGGGACCCGGGACAGCCCCGCCGAAGCCCCGAGGCCAACCCCGCCGGAGGGCGCCGAGACCGGCCCTCGCCGGAGGCCCGGGGCCAAGCCGTGCAGCAGCAAACCGCGACGCACCCCAGCCAAGGACCCAAGACACACCCCCACCGGACGGCACCACGGCACACCCCCACCGGAGACCTGAAACGCGCCCCCGGCCGGACCCCCAGCCGCCCCCTCCCAGCCGCCCCCAGCCACAGCCCCGAGGCCAAGCCCCGACGAAGGCCCTGGCAGGCCCCGGCTGAAGGCCCGAGGCCTGCCCTCCGGGGGTTCCAAGGGGGCGCAGCCCCTTGGCCGGGGTCGAAGGGGCGGAGCCCCTGGGGGATGGGATAGGGCAGGGGCGGCGGGGGCGAGGAAAAAGCTCCCGCGTGCCCAGACGCCCCGGAGCACCCCCAGATGTCGGCTTTGCCCGCGCCCTCCAGATCACGCTTGGGGCTCAAGTAACCCGCGAGACGCAAAACCATGCCCCAACGCCCGTCTAAAATGCGGCTCATGAGTTATGGGCAAGGCCAGCCCCAGTGGGATCCCTGGACCCCGGGTTCGCAGCAACCGCAGTGGGCCGACCAGAGCAGCCGGACTCCGGACTGGGCGGCACTCGCCGAGGCGTCGGAGTCGCGCAACAGGCGCCGCCGCCTGCTGATGATCGTCGGCGGCGCCTTCGCCACGTTCGCGATAGGCACCGCCGTAGCCGTAGCCGTCGTGAACGCGAACAGCGGCACCGAGACCCCGAACAGACCCACCAACGGCCTGCCCGCCACCGCGGACATCCCGAGCACGAGCGCCGAACCGGACCCGACGTTCGCCCCGACCTCCGCCCCTCCCCCGCTGGACCCGAAGGAATTCATCTCCAGCGCGAAGAAGGACAAGGCCGACCTCAGCCCGGAGACCCTCTTCCCGGGCAACCGGCTCACCATGGGCGACACCGTCTACACCAAGGGCCTGACCGCCTCCACGAAGAAGTGCGCCTCCGCCGTCCAGGGCACCCTCGACAAGGTCCTCAAGGACAACGGCTGCAACCGCGTCATGCGCGTCACCTACGCCAAGGACGGCATCGCCGTCACGGTCGGCGTCGCCCTGTTCAACACCGAGGCCCAGGCGACCAAGGCCAAGCAGGAGGCGGACAAGAAGAGCATCGTCACCTCGCTCCCCGGCGACGGCATCGGCGCCTTCTGCCGTACGGCGATCTGCCGCTCCACCACCAACTCCTACGGCCGCTACGCCTACTTCACCCTCGCCGGCTTCACCAACGGCAAGGACGTGACGGAGAAGGACACCGCCGTCTTCGACACCGGCGACGACCTGGCCGAGTTCACCTTCCGCCAGATCCGCCGCCGCGGCGAGGCACAGGCGTCGGCGGCGGCCAACGAGTAACCCGCACCGTCGCACCGTGTCTTCCGGAGCCGGTGCGAGCGCACGCACCCGCCGCCGCGACGGCGGGGTCTGGTGTGCTGCCGGTCGGGCCGAGCACGGTGGTGAGCCGGACCCTGCTGTACCAGCTAGCCGTCACGGTCGACCGGCCACACCGGCCGCGAGCGAATGCGCTCATCCAGGCCGGAGCCGAGTTCCAGCCGGAGCCGAGTTCCAGCCGACGCCGGGTTCCAGTTGACGGTGATCTCGTTGACCGGCTGAAGCCGCCTGGACGCGGCCCGGATCGGGTCGGGTCGGGTCGGCAAACCCCGACTCGGACGTCGTGGCGGGCAAGGCCGGCAAGGGCCCGCGGCCGGGTGTCAGCAGCACCCTGCCGTCCCGGGCAACGTCCGCCTGTTCCGCGCCTCCTTGTTCCGCGCGGCCAGCAACTCGTCGGCGGGGTAACCGACTTCCTCCAACGTCAGCCCGTGCGGCCGTACGACATGCACGGCAGAGTCCCGTACGCCGGCCGCCAGCACCTTGCCCGGCCAATCCGCCCCGCGATGCCCGTCCCCCACGAACAGCAGCGCGCCGATCAACGACCGCACCATGTTGTGACAGAAGGCGTCGGCCCGCACCGTGGCGGTGACGATCCCGTCATCCCCGCGCACCAGGCTCAGCTCCTGGAGCGTACGGATGGTCGTGGCCCCTTCGCGCCGCTTGCAGTACGCGGCGAAGTCATGCTCACCCAGTAGCTGTTGGGCCGCCTCGTTCATCGCATCGACGTCAAGAGGCCAGTCGTGCCAGAGGACATGACTGCGCAGCAGCGGATCGACACCGCCGGGGTTGTCGGTGACACGATAGGCGTACCGCCGCCAGATCGCGGAGAACCGGGCGTTGAAGCCGCTGGGCGCCTCCCTGAGGGCCCACACCCGTACGTCCTTGGGCAGGCGCCCGGCGAGCCGCTTGAGCAGCTTCCCGTGATGCTCGCCCCAGACCTCCCGGGGCAGATCGACATGGACGACCTGTCCCCGCGCGTGCACACCGGCATCGGTGCGCCCGGCCACGGTCAGCTCGTACGTCTCCCGGGACCGTGTAACCGTACGCAGGGCATCCTCGATCTCGCCCTGCACGGTCCGCCGTCCCCCGGCCTGCTTGGCCCACCCGGAGAACCCGGTCCCGTCGTACGACAGATCCATCCGCACCCGCACGAACCCGGGCTGTACTTCGTCACTCACCCCTAGATCCTCTCAGCAACGCGGAAGCGGGCCCGCCCCCAGGGGACGGACCCGCTCCATGCGAGGTTCAGCCTCAGGCGTCCTTGGACTCCTCGGCCGGAGCCTCGGCCTTGGCGTCCTCGACGGCCTCGGCGGACTCGGCCGGGGCGGCCTCCTCCTTCTTGAGGTCCTTCTTGAGGACGTCTTCCTTGACCACACGCTTGGTCGCGGCCTCGGCCTCGCCAACCGCCGTCTGCTGCACCGTCAGCGCCTCGACCAGCTCGATGACGGCCATGGGCGCGTTGTCGCCACGGCGGTTACCGATCTTGGTGATACGGGTGTAGCCACCCGGACGGTTCTCGTAACGCGGGCCGATCTCGGTGAAGAGCGTGTGCACGATGCTCTTGTCCGTGATGACCTGGAGCACCTGACGGCGGTTGTGAAGGTCGCCCTTCTTCGCCTTGGTGACCAGACGCTCGGCGTACGGGCGCAGGCGGCGGGCCTTCGCCTCGGTGGTGGTGATACGGCCGTGCTCGAAGAGCGCCTTCGCCAGGTTCGCGAGGAGCAGCTTCTCGTGCGCGGCACTGCCGCCCAGACGGGCACCCTTGGTGGGCTTCGGCATCGTGTTTCTCCTAGGTGTCTGCCCCGGCCGTATCAGGTACCGAGGTCAGTATCCGAGCAGGCGGTCGCCTGTCGGAGATCCAGGCCCCCGAAGGGGCCTGGAAGGGGCGCGGGGCGGTGTCGATATGCGACTCCGTCGCGTGGGCGCGACCAGCCACAACCGGCCCGCAGACTCAGTACGGCCTCCCCGCGGAGCGCTTAGTACTGCTCGGTCTCGACGAACCCGGCATCCGCGTCGTCGTCCGCGCCAAACGCGTCGGCGGCAGCGGTCGGGTCGAATCCAGGCGGGCTGTCCTTGAGCGCCAGGCCCATACCGGCCAGCTTCGCCTTGACCTCGTCGATCGACTTCGCACCGAAGTTGCGAATGTCGAGCAGGTCGGCCTCGGAGCGCGCGACCAGCTCACCCACGGAGTGGATGCCCTCACGCTTGAGGCAGTTGTACGACCGAACGGTGAGCTCCAGCTCCTCGATCGGCAGCGCCAGATCCGCGGCGAGGGCGGCGTCCGTCGGGGACGGACCCATGTCGATGCCCTCGGCGTCGATGTTGAGCTCACGGGCCAGCCCGAACAGCTCGACCAGCGTCTTACCGGCGGAGGCCATGGCGTCACGCGGACGCATCGCCTGCTTGGTCTCGACGTCGACGATCAGCTTGTCGAAGTCGGTGCGCTGCTCGACACGGGTGGCCTCGACCTTGTACGTGACCTTGAGAACCGGCGAGTAGATCGAGTCGACCGGAATACGGCCGATCTCCTGGCCCACCTGCTTGTTCTGCACGGCGGAGACGTAACCGCGACCGCGCTCGACGGTCAGCTCCATCTCCAGCTTGCCCTTGCCGTTGAGCGTGGCGAGGACGAGGTCGGGGTTGTGCACCTCGACACCGGCCGGGGGCGCGATGTCGGCGGCGGTGACCAGACCCGGGCCCTGCTTGCGCAGGTACATCACGACGGGCTCGTCGTGCTCACTGCTCACGACCAGCTGCTTGATGTTGAGGATCAGGTCGGTGACGTCCTCCTTGACGCCCGGCACGGTGGTGAACTCGTGCAGAACGCCGTCGATGCGGATGCTGGTGACAGCCGCACCGGGGATCGAGGACAGGAGGGTCCGGCGCAGGGAGTTGCCGAGGGTGTAACCGAAGCCCGGCTCCAGCGGCTCGATCACGAACCGGGAGCGGAACTCGTCGACGACCTCTTCGGTCAACGAGGGACGCTGAGCGATCAGCATGTGTAGATCCTTCAGTCGTGGACGCCCGCTATTTGACGCCCGACGGAACCGCCCCCGGCGAAAGGGACGGGTACTGCAAGGGTACGGGCGATACGGCCCTTTTACGGAGCCGTACCGCCCGAAAGCCTCAAACCGACAAGCGGCCGTACGCGATCAACCGCGACGACGCGGGTCGCCTCCGCTCACGCGGAGAGGCCGCTGTGTCTGACCGGGTCAGACCCGACGACGCTTCGGCGGACGGCACCCGTTGTGCGGCGTAGGCGTGACGTCCTGGATGGAGCCGACCTCAAGACCGGTCGCCTGGAGCGAACGGATGGCGGTCTCGCGACCGGAGCCCGGGCCCTTGACGAACACGTCGACCTTGCGCATGCCGTGCTCCTGGGCGCGGCGGGCAGCCGACTCGGCGGCCATCTGCGCGGCGAACGGCGTGGACTTCCGGGAACCCTTGAAGCCGACGTGGCCGGCGGAGGCCCAGGAGATCACGTTGCCGGACGGGTCCGTGATCGAAACGATGGTGTTGTTGAACGTGCTCTTGATGTGCGCGTGGCCGTGAGCGACGTTCTTCTTTTCCTTGCGGCGCACCTTCTTGGCAGCGCCCTGACGACCCTTGGGGGGCATCTATAACTCCTACGGGAGGTGGTCGGTCCTACAGCGAAGACCGCTGGACGGCGAGTGTCGCTGCGGACTACTTCTTGCCCGGCTTCTTCTTGCCGGCGATGGCGCGACGCGGGCCCTTGCGAGTGCGAGCGTTGGTGCTGGTGCGCTGACCGCGGACGGGCAGACCGCGGCGGTGCCGCAGACCCTGGTAGCAGCCGATCTCCACCTTGCGGCGGATGTCGGCCTGGACCTCGCGACGGAGGTCACCCTCGGTCTTGATGTTGTTGTCGACGTACTCGCGGATCCGGACCAGCTCCTCCTCGGAGAGGTCACGAACGCGAGTGTTCGGGTTGACGCCGGTCTCGGCCAGCGTCTGCTGCGAGAGGGTCCGGCCGATGCCGAACACGTAGGTGAGGGCGACCTCCACACGCTTTTCGCGCGGGATGTCAACACCGGAAACGCGTGCCATTCAATGGCTCCAGTTTGATCTTCGGAGGTCTTCCACAGAACCGATTCCCACCCGCCGTCCTCCTCCCTCGTCTGCTCGGGAAGATTCGGTACGAACTGGGTCCCCGGCCTCCGAACCGGGGGTGTCAGGCACCTTCAGGCGCCCGGGTCCTGCGTATGAACATATTCAGCTCGCGTCGCGCGAAACTCTGCGATCTCGATGCAGAGGGTGCGGTCGGTCGTGCGTCAGCCCTGGCGCTGCTTGTGGCGCGGGTTCTCGCAGATGACCATGACCCGACCGTGACGGCGGATCACCCTGCACTTGTCGCAGATCTTCTTGACGCTCGGCTTGACCTTCATGTGGTGAGGTTCTCCGGGTCATTGCCCCGCCCAGGAGGGCGGGAGCGGGCAAAGATCTACTTGTACCGTTGAAGTTCACTCCGGGCATGCCCCGAGTGGCTCCCCTGGATCACTCCGGGGAGTTTGACAGGGCGAGCCTGTCCGACCACGACCCTTCCGGCCGCGGGGGCGGGTGCGAGACCCGCCCAAGTCCTACTTGTATCGGTAAACGATCCGGCCACGCGTCAGGTCGTACGGAGACAGCTCCACCACGACCCGGTCGTCAGGGAGGATACGGATGTAGTGCATACGCATCTTGCCGCTGATGTGTGCCAGGACCTGGTGGCCGTTCTGGAGCTCGACCTTGAACATGGCGTTCGGCAGAGACTCGACGACAGTGCCCTCGATCTCGATGGCACCTTGCTTCTTGGCCACGCTTCGCCCTTCGAATCGACTACCTTGATCGACTCCATGCAGACCGCACATGGACATGCGGATACACGAGAGCCGACGAGTCAGTCTACGTCAGGGCTTCTGGAAAGACGAATCGAGAGAGAATGCCCCACCACGGAGATCCTTAACCAACCCGCAACCGACCCGCACGCGGCTTAGCGGCTTAAGGGCGTCGGGCAGCCTCATCTCCGGGGCACCACGGGAAGCCAGACGCGCATCGCCGAGGGGCCGCGTTCCGCCCACTGATGGTACGGGGTGAGCGCCAGCTCCAGGGCTTGTGCGGGTTCCCAGGGTTCGCTCCCCGGGTCCGCTGCCGTCTCGTAGGGCCAGGGCCGGTCCGGGCCCGGCGGGGTGGTCGGCCAGGCGCGGAGCAGGACGCGGCCGTCCCGTTCCGCCGGGGCGGCGGTGCCGTCCACCGTGAGGTCGGCCAGGTCGAGGCCGACGGGCAGGTCGGTGGACTCGGCACAGTAGACCAGCGGTCCGCGCTCGACGGCCACGCAGCCGCGCAGCGCGTCGATACGGCGGTCCGGCCAGGTGTAGCGCGGCGCCGTGGGCAGGTGGAGCCGGATCTCCTCGCCGGCCACCAGCGGCCGGTCCACGACCGCCGCCGTCCCGGGTTCCGCCGGGCGCCGCCGACCGCCCTCCTCCAGCACGGCGCCGGCGGCCCAGCCGGGTACCCGCAGCCGGAGGGCCACGGGTCCTTCGGGGGCCCGCACGACCCGCACGGTGACCAGGCCGTCCCGCGGGTAGGCCGTCTCGATGTCGAGGTCCACCGTGCGCCCGTCCCCGAGCTCGGTCCTGATCCGGGCGTCGGCGTACTGGAGCAGCGTCAGGTCCCGCTGTCCGGCGGTGGCCAGGTAGGTGTGCCAGGTGGCCAGCGTGCGGGCGACGTTGGTGGGGCAGCACGACACGTCGAACCAGGCGGCCCGGCTCCCGCCTTCCGCCCGCAGGCTCACCGCGCCGTCGTCGCCGGGCCCTCCGGCCGCCCGCTGCTGGAGCGGGTTGGCGTAGTAGAAGGCCCGGCCGTCCGAGCGCGGCGAGGTGGCGATCACGTTGAAGAAGGTGCGTTCGATCAGGTCGGCGTACCGCAGGTTCCCGGTGGCCAGGTACAGCCGCCAGGACACCATCACCGAGGCCACGCCCGCGCAGGTCTCGCAGTAGGCCCGGTCCGGGGGCAGTTCCCAGTCCTCGCCGAATCCCTCGTCCTGGTGGCGCGAGCCCATGCCGCCGGTCAGGTGCGTGCGCCGCGCCACCGCGTTCGCCCACTGCCGCTCGACGGCGGCGAAGAGCTCGGCGTCGCCCTGGTCCACCGCCACGTCGACCGCTGCGGCCGACAGGTAGAGCTGGCGTACGGCGTGGCCGCGCCAGGTGGCGGCGGTACGGATCGGCTCGTCGTCCTGGAAGTAGGCGCGGCCGAACGGGATGTCCTTCAGGGTCCGGTGGCCGCGGCGGTCCAGGAACAGCCGCGCCTGCTCCACATAGCGCTCCTCGCCGAGGGCGCGCCCCAGCTCGGCCAGGCCCACCTCGATCTCCGGATGGCCGCAGACACCCGGCAGTCCGTCGGGTCCGAAGGCGGCGCAGACGTGGTCGGCGGCCCGGCGGGCGACGGCCACCAACTCGTCCGCGCCCACCGTGCGCAGCCGGGCGACCGCCGCCTGGAGCAGATGGCCGGTGCAGTACAGCTCGTGCCCGAACTCCAGGTCGCTGTAGCGGGGCGGCTGGCCGGCGTGGCCGAAGCAGGTGCCCAGGTAGCCGTCGGTGTCCTGGGCCCGGGCGATGCGTGCGGTCAGCCGTCGTACGGCGGTGTCGTGCGCCGCGTCGCCGGACCGGCCGTACTCCCAGGCCAGGGCCTCGATGAGCTTGTAGACCTCGGAGTCCGAGAAGGACCAGCCGGGCCGGTCGGGCCCGGTGGTGCCGTCCGCGACGCGGTCGAAGTTGGCGAGCCAGCCGAGTCGCTCCATCCACTCCTCGCAGTGGGTGAGGGTCGCGGTGGCGTTGGTCGTCTGGAGCGTCGCCCAGAAGCCGCCGGTGACGGCCACCTCGTCCATGCCGAGGGGGCGCTGCGGGCCGCGGGCCGGGACGACCGGGCGGCCGCCGCACGGATCGGCGGCGCGTCTGCGTGCGCCGTCGGCCGTGGTCTCGCCGGCCGTGGTCTCGCTTGTCGTCATGCCTGTGTTCCTCTTCCCGTGGTCGTGTGCGCGGCCGGCAGCGGCACGTTGGCGCCCTCGCGTGTGAAGACGGGGATGCGGTCGATCGGCGCGGCCGCCTCCACGGTGCGCCCGCCGTCGTGGACCTCGCCGCTCGCGGCGTCGGTCCACCGGGTGCCGGCCGGGAGGTAGACCTCCCGGGCACGCTGCCCGGCCTGCGCGACGGGCGCGACGAGGATGTCCGGGCCGAACAGGAACGCGTCGTCCACCGCCCAGGCGCGCTCGTCGTGCGGGTGGTCCACGAACAGCGGGCGCATCGGCGGCAGCCCGGTCCGTGCGGCGGTGCGCATCTGCTCGTGGATGTAGGGGCGCAGCCGCTCGCGCAGGTGCAGCAGCCCGGAGATGATCCGGTACGCCTCTTCCCCGTACGACCAGACCTCGTTGGGGCCGCCGGACTGCGCGTACGAGGTGGGGGTGCGGGGCTCGCGGTCGCCGTGCAGCCGGAACAGCGGGCAGAACACGCCGAACTGGAACCAGCGGATCATCAGCTCCCGGTACGCCTCGTCGCGGGCGTCGCCGCCGTGGAAGCCGCCGATGTCGGTGGTCCACCACGGGATGCCGGAGACGGCGATGTTCAGTCCGGCCCGGATCTGCTGCCGCAGGGACTCCCAGGTGGCGGGGATGTCGCCGGACCACACCGCGGCGCCGTACTTCTGCGCGCCCGCCCACGCCGAACGGCACAGCAGCACGGTGGGCTCCCGGCCCGCCGCGGCCATCCCCTCGGCGAACAGGCGGGCGTTGTCCCGCGGGTAGATGCCGGCGACCTCGGCGCCGGGACCGGCGTACAGCGCCATGTTCGCCGGGTGCGCCGGGTTCAGCTCGGGCTCGCAGGCGTCCAGCCAGAACACCTGGATGCCCAGGTCGAGGTAGTTGCGCCGGGTCAGGTCCCAGACGTACGCGCGGGTCTGCGGGTTGGTCGGGTCGTAGAAGGCCACGGGCGTCGGCGCGGTCATGCCCTTGTCCTGGATGGTCTGGTGGAACTCCACCCCCTGGTCGGTGCCGACGAGCAGCCCGCGGTCGCGGTAGTCGGCGTAGTGCTCGGACAGGGGCGAGACGGTCGGCCAGATGGAGACCATCAGTTCGACACCCAGCTCGGCCAGCTCCTCGACCATCGCCCTGGGGTCGGGCCACTCGGTCTCGTCGAAGCGGTAGTCACCCATCGCCGACCAGTGGAAGTAGTCCGCGACGATGACGGAGAGGGGCAGGCCGCGGCGCCGGTGCTCCCGGGCGACGGCGAGCAGTTCGTCCTGGTCGCGGTAGCGGAGCTTGGACTGCCAGAAGCCGCTCGCCCACTGCGGCAGTTCGGGCGCGTGCCCGGTGGCGTCGGCGTAGCGGGCGAGGATCGCGGCGGGGGTGGGGGCGGCGGTGAACCAGTAGTCGATCTCGCGGGCCTGGGCGGCCTGCCAGCGGGTGGCGTTGGCGGCGAACTCGGCGCGCCCCACGGCGGGCAGGTTCCACAGCAGCCCGTAGCCGCGGCTGGAGAGCACGAAGGGGATGTTCACCTCGCCGTTGCGCTGGACGAGGTCCAGGGCGAGGCCCTTGAGGTCGAGCCGGCCGTGGGTGCGCTGGCCCATCCCGTACAGCCGCTCGTCCTCGTACGCGGCGAACTGCTGGTGGACCTCGTAGGCGCCGGAGCGGTTGCCGTGGAAGACCCGCGCCCCCGGCAGCCAGAAGTGCTCCCGGTTCTCGGCCAGCAGCTCGGCCCCCGTACTCGTGCGGGAGAACGTCAGCAGCGGCTCGGGGTAGGCCGCGCGCCGGTCGAAGTCCACGCGCACGGTCAGCTCGCCGTGGACGAAGGTGGCGTGGTCCTCGGCGGTGCCGATCCGGGGAGGGTCGCAGGGCGGTGGCTGTTCGTCGAGGGCGCCGTGGCTCTCGGCCGGGAGCCGGTAGGGCGCGGCGCGTACCCGGACGCTGTCGGCGCCCCACGCCTCGATGGTGAGGACCTCGTGCCGGTGGCGCACCTCCAGGGCGGCCGCGGACGGGTGGAAGGTCACCATGAGCACATCAGTCCTTCACCGCGCCCGCGGTCACACCGCCGGCGACATAGCGCTGAGCGACGACGAGCAGCACGGCCGCGGGGACGGACGCGACGACTGCGGTCGCCATGATCGAGTTCCATTGGGTGGTGTTGTTGCCGATGTAGGCGTAGATCCCGAGGGTGATGGGGATCGCGTCCCCGTTGCGGTTGAGGGTGGACGCGAAGATGAAGTCCGACCACGCCCACAGGAAGGCGAACAGCGAGACCGTCAGCACGGAGTTGCGGCTGAGCGGCAGGATCACGGAGCGGAAGGTCCGCCAGGTGTTCGCCCCGTCGATCTTCGCGGCGTGCATCAGCTCCTGCGGGATGCCGGACATGAAGGTGGTCAGCACCATGACGCCGAACGGGACGGCGATGGTCGAGTCGGCGAGGATCAGGCCCCAGACGGAGTTGAGCCAGCCGAGCCGTACGTAGACGGCGTAGAAGCCCACCGCCATGACCACGCCGGGGATCATCTGGGCGACCAGCAGCAGGAAGCCGATCGTGCCCGCCCCGCGTGGGCGCAGCTTGGCGAGCGAGTAGGCGGCGGGCGCGGAGATCAGCAGGGTGAGCAGCACGCAGCCCAGGCCGATGCCCAGGCTGGTGACCAGGGCCGGGAGCTGGTCGCGCAGCGCGTCGGTGTAGCCCTGGAGCGTCGGGTCCCACGGGAACCAGTGCGGCGGGTCGGCGCGCATGTCCTCGGTCCTGGTCAGGGAGACGTTGACCATCCAGTAGACGGGGAAGAGCATGAGCGTGGTGAAGAAGATCCCGAGCGCGGTCTTCCACCAGGTTCCCGCCCGCGTCCGGTACGCCGTCATGACTGCTCCTGTCGACGCTGGAGGTGGAGGTAGAGGAAGCCGAAGGCCAGGGCGATGAGGATGAGCAGGTTGCCGATGGTGGCCGCGGGCGAGAAGTCCGGCAGCCCGGTGCCGAAGGCCTCCCGGTAGGACCAGACGGCCAGCGTCGTGGAGGAGTCGCCGGGACCGCCGGTGGTCATGATCCAGATCACGTCCACGACCTTGAGCGTGTAGACCAGGCCGAGCAGCAGTGTGATCGCCGAGACGGGGCGGAGCAGCGGGAAGGTGATCCGCCAGAACTGCTGCCAGGCGCCTGCCCCGTCGAGCGACGCCGCCTCGTACAGGCTGCCCGGGATGTTCTGCAGCCCGGAGTAGAGGATGACGAGGTTGAACGGGACGCCGAGCCAGATGTTCGCGATGATCACGGCGGTCAGCGCCCAGTCCGGGGAGGTCAGCCAGTTGATCTGGCCGATCCCGAAGGCCTCCAGGGCCGCGTTGACGATGCCGTGCTCGCTGCTGAGCATCCACGCCCAGGTGGAGCCCGAGACGATCAGCGGCAGCAGCCAGGGCACCAGGAACAGGGCGCGCAGCAGCCCGGAGAGCCGGAAGCTGTCACGGAAGAAGACGGCCAGTGCCAGGCCGATGGCGTACTGCGCGGCGATCGAGACGAAGGTGAACAGGAACGTGTTCCATAGCGCCGGGCCGAAGGCGTCGGAACCGATGACGTCGCGGTAGTTGGCCAGTCCGGTGAACTCGGCGCCGCCCTGCACGAACGACCTGACGGTGTAGTCGTGCAGGCTGAGGTCGAGGTTCCGGTACAGCGGATAGGCGTAGAAGGCCAGCAGGTACGCCAGCAGCGGGGCGAGGAAGGCGAACGCGGCCCACCGGGGGGAGCGCCACCACGCCCCCACCGGCGGGCGCGCCCGTGCGGCGGCAGGCGGCGTGGACGGCGCGGCGCCTCCCGGCGCCCCGCCCCCGTCTCCGCCGGCGCGCTCCGCGGGCGCGGCCGGTGTGGTGCCCAACCTCATGCCGTCTCGTCCTCGGCGGTCGACTGGGCCTGGCTCAGTGCCTCCTTCACGTCCATGGATCCGCTGAGGGCCTTCTGCACGGCGGTCCACAGCGGTTCGGAGATCTTCGGGTAGTCGGTGCCGAGGTTGTCGCTGGTGCGGCCCTTGGCGGTGCGTACGGCGTCGACCCACGGCTGGAGCTCGGCGTTGTCACTGAGCAGCTGCTCCTGGCCTGCCTCGGTCGGCGGGATGTAGTACGCGAAGGTGTTCGCCGTCTCGACCATGCCCTCGGGGGTGGTCATGCACTCGACGATCTTCTTGGTGACCTCGTACCGGCCGGTGTCGTCCTGCGCGGGTGCGGTGATGAACTCGCCGCCGGTGGGCGTCGGAGCGGCACCGCCGTCCTTGCCGGGGATCGGGATGACGCCGGTGGGGAAGCCCGCCTCGGCGGCGCTGTTGACCTGCCAGGTGCCGTTGACGACGAAGCCGAAGTCGCCGGTGAGGAACTCCTCCCAGGTGGTGTTCTGGGAGTTGTTGATGACGGAGTCGGGCGCGTGGCCGTCCTTCAGCCACCCGGTCCACAGTTCGAGCGCCTCCGCCGCCTCGGGCGAGTCGAGGTCGCGCAGGTCGGCCCCGGCGCCCCAGAACCACGGCAGGAACTGGAACGAACCCTCCTCGGTGCCGATCCCGGCGAACGTGATGCCCTTCTTGCCGGCCCCGGTCACCTTCTCCAGCGCGGCGTTCAGCGAGGCCCAGTCCTTGATCGAGGCGGGGTCGACGCCGGCGTCGTCGAGGATGCTCTCGTTGTAGTAGATGGCGAGGGTGTTGGCGCCGACGGGGATCCCGTACGCCTCGTCGTCCACGACGCCGGCCGCCAGCAGGTTCTCGTCGATGCCGGAGGTGTCGAGGCCGAACTCGTCCATCGTGGTGAGCATGCCGGTGTCGGCGAGGGTGGAGACGGCGGGGTTGTCCAGCAGGATGATGTCCGGCGCGGTGCCCTCCTGGGCCGCCAGCAGCGCCTGGTTGGTCAGCTGGGTGGTGTCGTACGCGGTGCGCTCGATGGTGACACCGGCCTCGTCGCCGCACTTGGCGACCCGCTTCCCCCAGTCGGACGACGTCTTGTGCTGCGGGTACGGGTCCCACCAGGTGTAGGTGTCGCTCGCCTGCGCGCTGCCGCCGCCGGTCCCGGACGAGGAGCAGGCGACCGGCCCCGCCATGGCGAGGACGACGGCACCGAGCACACCCACGGCACGTGCGGGTCTCTTGAGACGTATCACTGGTTTCCTCCTTGCGTGGATGAACATGAGCCCGCCGTGGGAGGTGGACCGGTGCTTCCCCGGTCGACGAGCTCGGGCGGGATGAGCCGCACGACGTGCGGCTCATCCCTGGACTGGGGGGAGACGATCCGGCGCACCAGCTGGCGCACCGCCATCTCGCCGAGTTGGTCCGGTGCGCTCTCGATGGACGAGAACGGCAGGGAGAACATGCGGGCGAACTCGTCGGAGTAGCGCCCTATGACGGACAGGTCCCGCGGCGCCTGGAGTCCGCGCGCGTGCAGCACGGACGGCAGGGCCGCGGCGGCGGCCTCGTTGTTGAGCAGCAGGCCGGTCGCGGACGGGTAGGCGTCCAGCAGCGCGTGCAGTGCCCGCCCGACCTCCGGCTGCCGCGACTCGCCGAAGACCGCGTGCAGCCGGATACCGCGGGCCCTGGCCTGCTGCAGGACCGCGTCCTGCAGCCGCCACACATAGGCACCGCCGCGCTCGACCACATGCTCCGGCTGTGAGACCAGGATCAGTTCCCGGTGCTCCAGCCGGTGCATGTGGTCGACCATCAGCCGCCCCGCCGCCTCGAAGTCGAGGTCGAAGACGTCGACTCCGGTGCAGTCGCCGGGCAGCCCGACCAGCGCGCCGGGCTGGGACGCGGCCCTCAGCAGCGGCAACCGGGCGTCGTCCTGCGCCACGTTGAGCAGCACGACGCCGTCGACCATGCGGGAGCGGGTGATCCGGCGCAGCGCGCGGGCACCGTCCGCCTCGGTGACCAGGAGAGTGTCGTAACCCAACTCCCGCGCGGTGTCGGAGACGCCGACGATGTACTGCAGCATGGCCGGGGCGAACTCGTCCTCGTGGAACTGGGCCAGCAGGCCGATGACCATGGTCTCCGCGGTGGCGAGGGCGCGGGCGCCGGCGTTGGGCGTGTAGCCCAGCTCCCGCGCCGCGTCCCGCACGCGCTGCCGCACCTCCGCGGAGATCGACCGCTTGCCGGAGAGCGCGTAGGACGCGGTGCTGCGGGAAACGCCGGCGGCCTGTGCGATGTCGCCGATCGTGACCACGTTGCCTCCTTGGTGACCTTGGCCTGTTCGGCCCGTTCGGCCTGTTCGGCCTGTTTGCCTCTGTCCGCTCGGCCTGCCTAATGTCACGGCCGTTCGCCCGTCCTTGCCGCGTACGGGACGACCGTGATCCTGTCGAGCACGGGTGCGTACTGCGAGCGCAGCAGGATGCCGGGCCAGGTGTCCGAGGCGTACGACTCACCGTCGAAGTTGGGCAGCTCCTGGGAGCTGAAGGTGATCGTGTTGCTGCCTTCGTCCAGCCGCACCGGGACGGTGAGCTCCCAGAAGTTGTTCTCGTGGAACGAGTGCGGGAACTGCACGTGCCGGGCCTGACCGCCGTTGACGGAGATGTCCGCATGCCGGGTGAGCGGGTCGGGGTTGTAGTGCGTGGCCTCCGACTGCTCGGGGTTGGAGTACCGGATGCGCATCGCGTACAGGCCCGCCTCGTCGGCCGTCACCTTGAACGTCGCGGTGTTGCCGTTGCCCGGCTCGCCGCCGACGCCGCGTACCGCGGTGCCGCCACTGGCCAGGGACAGCTGCGCGGTCCCGGCGGAGCCGGCGAGTTCGGCGTCCTCGGCCTCGTAGACGGTCGGCTTCAGCGTGCCGGAGGTCTGTTCGACCGTGATCCGGTCGACGAGCGTGGTCCGGGCCAGTCCGGTGACTGTGACCTTGTTGACGCCGCCGGAGAGGGACACGGCCGCCGCGCGGGTACCCGGCGACACCCGCAGCACGTCCTGGCCGTTCACGGCCAGCTGTGCCGCGCCCCAGCCGAGGGTGTCCACGGTGATGGTCGACTCGGCATCGGCCGGGGAGTACACCCAGAATGTGGCGCTGTCGCCCTGCGCGACCGCCGCGGCGCCCGACCCCGATGCGTCCTTCCTGACGGTGGGCGGCAGGTCGTAGACGGCCCGGGCGCCGTCCAGCGTGGCCAGCTCCGCCTCGTAGACCGTGCGCTGTGCCTCGGGGTTGGGCAGGGACAGCGTGATCCGGTCGACGATCGCGTCGCCCTTCGTGGTCCGCTCGCCGTCGAGGCTGCGGGCGGCGAGCGTGATGGTGTGCTCGCCCTCGGTCAGCTCGACGGTGGTGTCGGCGTGGTCCCAGACCACCCACTTGTAGCCCAGCGGCAGCGACAGTTCCTGCTCGGCGCCGCCGTCGACGCGGAGGAACACGTTGGTCGGGCCCTGCTCCTTGACGAGGCCGAAGGTGTTGAGGGAGTTGGCGAAGACGCTCAGGTCGTAGGTGCCGTCCTGCGGGACGTCGACGGTGAAGTCCAGCTCCAAATCCGAACCCGTGCGCAGGCCGCCGACGTTGTAGCGGCCGGAGGTGTAGAACTTGGACACGTCGGACGGCGAGCCCTCGGGGCCGTTCCTGCTGTAGCCGGAGCCGGTGTGGGCGGCGTCCTCGGCCTCGTAGCTGCCGTTCCACAGGGCCGGCGGGACCGATGCCGCCTCGCCGTCGCCGGCCGGCGTCAGCACGATCTCGTACGCGGACGACTCCTGCAGGGCCGGCAGGTCGCCGTTGCCGAAGTCGAAGCCCACGGTGCCGTCGCGCACCTCGATGGTCCGCTCGGCGACGATCTCGGGCTGGGCGGAGTCGCCGATCTGCCCGGTCCACGGGATCTCACGCACCCAGGCGTGCACGGTGCCACTGAAATCTTCGGGCACATTGCCGAACTCGACGTACCCCTTGCCGTCGGAGCCGCCGAACAGCGCCCGCGCCTGCTTCCTCTCCTCGTCGAGGGTCGCCACGCCCTGCATCGTGTAGTTCTGGCCGGGGAACGGCGGGGTCACCTCGACGGTGTGGCCGGTCATGCTGCCGTAGGCGTTGAGCAGCCACCACTGGCCGTTGCCGCGGTTCGCCTGGACGGCGGAGTCGGAGAGGTTGCCGTCGATGTTCCAGTACGCGATGTCGGCGTCGACCTTCGACTCCTCGATCGCGGACACCCACTGGATCATCTGGCCGGGCACCGAGGTGTGGTAGTTGAAGGCGTACTCGTTGATGTTGATGGGGAGTTGCTTGCCTTCGTGCTCGGTGCCCGCGAAGACCTCCCTCTCCCAGCCCCGGTACTTCCTGACGCTGCTGCGGACCCGCTCAGGGTGGCTCAGCTCGTGCCAGGTGACGACCTCGGGGACGGTGCCGGCCTCGACGGTGTGCTGGAGGAAGCCCTTGACCTGGTCGTACAGGACGCTGGTGTTGGGTCCGGCGATGCGGGCATCCGGCATCCTGCCCTTGA
Organism: Streptomyces sp. NPDC002845; assembly: GCF_053591955.1. Classification (NCBI taxonomy): domain Bacteria; kingdom Bacillati; phylum Actinomycetota; class Actinomycetes; order Kitasatosporales; family Streptomycetaceae; genus Streptomyces; species Streptomyces sp. NPDC002845. Next base: position 28,192 of record NZ_JBSFUU010000024.1, read on the forward strand.
TCAGCGCGTGGACGTCGTCCCAGGCGGCGAAGTAGTCGGTCGGGTTGTTGAGCCAGCTGACCCTGTTGTAGCTCCACTGGCCGGTGCCGAACATGTTGCCCTCGGGCTCGTTGAAGGGCACGAAGACGATGTTGTCCTGGTACTCCTCGGGCAGTTGGAGGACCTGGTCGACCTGCCCCGCGATCTTCTCCTTGTACAGCCGGAGCTTCTCCTGAGGCGTGTCGCCCGGCCACTGGTAGGGGAAGCCGCGGTGGATGTCGGTCATGTAGATGTACACGTCACCGTCGGTGCTGTCCGCGAGCGGCTTGACGACCTCCAGCGCGTCGGCGCCGGGGTGCTGCGGCCCGTCCTGCGCCTTGGTCGAGACCGTCCGCAGGTGCATGCCCTCGATGAGGTTGTTCGTCGGGACGTCCTGCCCGTACAGGCCGTAGAGGGTGCCGGAGGCGCCGCCGTGGAACGGGCCGGTGTCCGTGGCGAGGTCGATGGCCATGTGCCCTTCGCGGACCACGGTGACGTTCGCGGTGACCGCTCGGCCGGCGGCCGTGCCCCGCACGGTGAAGGTGCCCGGCGCTGCGTAGTCGGCGGGGTCGACCTCGTCCCAGGCGACGGCCACGTCCCGGTCGTAGTCGTCGGAGAACGTCGCGGACACCGTGGCGGGCAGGTCGGGGGCGGTGTCCGTGGAGGTGCGCACCTCGAAGGCGTCCCGCGTCAGACCCGTCACCTGCGGGGTCTCCCCCACGGTCTGCGCGACCTGCTCGGCGGTCAGCGCCGCGTGGTAGACGGCGAAGTCGTCGACGGCGCCGTCGAAGAGGGGATCCGGGTAGAAGGACTTGCCGAGGTAGCCGGCGAACGTGGTCGAGTCGTCGATCAGCTCGGCCGCGCTGACCGTGGTCGTCGCGGATGCCACGGCGACGCCGTCCAGGTAGGTGGTGATGCGGTCCTCGGCGGTGTCCAGCGTGACGGTGAGGGTCTTCCACTGGCCGGCGGGCAGCGCGGCGGACCCGGTGACCTTGGCCTCGCCGCCGGCGCCCCCGGTGGTGACGGCCGTGCGGAGCCGCTGGTCGTTGTTGTACGGGGTGGTGAACAGGTACTGGGTGGTGTTCTTGCCGAGGGCGTAGATCCACTGCCACGGCTGTGTGGTGCCGTCCCACTTCACGCGGGCGGAGACGGTCAGGTCCGTGGCACCGGCCAGCGCCTGGCGGGGCAGCCGGACATGGGCGCCGTCGGAGCCGGACGCCCCGCCGGGCAGCTCCAGCGCCGAACCCTGGCCGGCGCCGCCGACCAGGGCGGCGGTCGACCCGTTGACCAGCGTCCCGTCGAGTCCGTTGCCCGAGCTGTCGGTGACGGTTCCGGTGCTCAGGTCGTCGGTGTCGAACGTGTAGTGGAGCACCGGGTCGGGCGCCTCGGCGGCCGTCGCCGGCACTGTGAGGCCCGCGACCGTCAGACCGACGCTCACCGCGGCGACCAGTGTTCTTCGCACGCCGGGGCGTGCGCGTCCTGCTCTCGATAGCACCATCGTTGCTGCTCCTGAGTTGTCCCGTGCGGGGTCGGAATAGCTGTCGAACCGGTTCGACAGCGGCATCGCCGGGCCTGATTCGAACCGGTTCGACGATGCCGCCGCCTTGAGACCTTTGTGAGGTTGGATGCGGGGGAGATGCGGGGGAGATGCGGGGAATGCGTGCGGGGATACATGCGGCTCAGCAGAGACCCGCGACTGGCGCATCATTTTGGGTGCCCGCACGGCGCCGGGCAAGACCCCTGCACGAATCAGTTCGACGGCGGCGTCCGGCGGCCGACCTCGGACACGGATCCACGTCCAGTCCCTTGACCGCCTCCGGCCACCCCTCTACCGTTTGCCCGGCATAACGAACGTCGTTCGATATTTAGAACACAGCTTTTTGTCACAGCTTGTTCGAAGAAGCACGAGAGGCACCGGACATGACCGTGAAGACCGGGACGGGCCAAGGCCCGGGGCCGTAGGGCCCGCTCATGCGGTCCTACGGATTCCGGCGCCTTGATCCCCTACACCGCCCAGCGGAGCTGGCGGGACGCCATCGCCTCCCAGATCCTCGCCCCCCGACAGCGCCGTCCACCACCGCCCTCTGCCAGCGGCGTTGCGCTCAGGCCAGTGGGTCGGGCGCCGCAGTAACCCCGTACTCCGCCAGCTTCGTCTTGCCCCCGTCAGGAGCCGTCAGCACCAGCGGGCCGTCCGCCGTCAGAGCCACCGAGTGCTCCCAGTGGGACGACCACGTACCGTCCGCCGTGATGACGGTCCAGTCGTCCTCCAGCACCTCGGTCTTCGGCGTGCCCAGCGAAACCATCGGCTCGATGGCGAGGCAGAACCCGGGCACCAGCTTCGCGCCCTTCCCCCGCCGCCGGTCCACATAGTTCAGCAGGTGCGGATCCATGTGCATCTCGGTGCCGATCCCGTGGCCGCCGTAGTCCTCGACGATGCCGTACTTGCCACCGCCCGGCTTCGGCTGCCGCCGGATGTACGTCTCGATGGCCCGGGAGACGTCGACCAGCCGGTTCCCCTGCTTCATCGCGGCGATCCCGGCCCACATGGACTCCTCGGTCACCCGCGACAGCTCGATCAGCTCAGGAGCGTGACCGGACCCCACGAACGCCGTGTACGCCGCGTCCCCGTGCCACCCGTCCACGATCGCGCCCGCGTCGATCGAGATGATGTCGCCGTCCTTGAGGACCACCTCGTCGGACGGGATCCCGTGCACCACGACCTCGTTCACGGACGTGCAGATCGTCGCCGGAAACCCGCCGTACCCCAGGAAGTTCGACTTCGCCCCGTGCTCGGCGATCACCTTGCGGGACACCTCGTCGAGGTCCTTCGTCGTCGCACCCGGCACCGCGGCCTCACGAGTGGCCGCGTGGATGGCGGCGACGACCAGCCCCGCCGCCCGCATCTTCGCGATCTGCTCGGGGGTCTTGATCTGCACCATCAGGCTGTCGCCTCTCCTACTTCCGGTAAGCATGTCTGGGGTTAAGTGTGCCGCAACCACCAATTGGGCAACCACGACGGCGAATCACCACGTCCGCGAGAGCGGCGGCGGTTCAGAGCCTGTGTCATATACCCGGTCGGACGGCGGGCGCCCGGCCGGGGATATGACACAGGCTCTCAGCCGCAAAAAGCAGCCGCGGCACCCTCGAAGGGCACCGCGGCCGCGATGTACCGCAGACGGCTACTTGCCGTCGTCCCCTTGCTTGAGCGCATCCATCGCGCGCTGGGTGACCTCGTCCACCTTGCCGAGCGCCGAGATCGTCACGACCAGGCCCTGGGCCCGGTAGTAGTCGATGATCGGCTCGGTCTGCGTGTGGTAGACCTCCAGTCGCTTGCGCACGGTCTCCTCGGAGTCGTCGTCGCGCTGGTACAGCTCGCCGCCGCACTCGTCGCAGACGCCGTCCTGCTCGGGCGCCTTGTACGTGACGTGGAAGACGTGCGCCGAGTCGTTACGGCAGATGCGGCGGCCGGCGATCCGCTTGACCACCTCGTCCTCGGGGACCTCCAGGTCCAGGACCGCGTCCAGCTTCATGGACTCGGACTTCAGCATCTCGTCCAGCGCCTCGGCCTGCGAGACGTTACGCGGGAAGCCGTCGAGCAGGAAGCCGTGCTCCGCGTCGGGCTGCTCCATGCGGTCCTTGGCCATCGCGATGGTGACCTCGTCCGGGACCAGGTTGCCCGCGTCCATGTAGGACTTCGCGAGTTTGCCCAGTTCCGTCTTCTGGCTGATGTTGGCACGGAAGAGGTCGCCCGTGGAGATGTGCGGGATCGACAGGTTCTTGGCAAGGAACGCGGCCTGCGTTCCCTTGCCGGCACCGGGCGGCCCGACGAGGACGATTCGCATCAGCGGAGGAACCCTTCGTAATTGCGCTGCTGGAGCTGGCTCTCGATCTGCTTCACCGTCTCCAGACCCACACCCACGATGATCAGGATGCTGGTGCCACCGAACGGGAAGTTCTGGTTTGCCCCGAAACCCGCCAACGCCATCGTCGGCACGAGAGCGATCATGCCCAGATACAGCGAACCCGGCCAGGTGATCCGGTTGAGTACGTAGCTCAGGTACTCAGCGGTCGGCCTGCCAGCCCGGATGCCCGGGATGAAGCCACCATACTTCTTCATGTTGTCGGCTACTTCCTCGGGGTTGAAGGAAATGGCCACGTAGAAGAACGCAAAGAAGATGATCAGGAAGAAGTAGAGGACCATGTGCAGCGGAGCGTCCGGCTGCGCGAGGTTCTCTTCGACCCAGATCTTCCAGCCGGCGGTTCCACCGGAGAACTGCGCGATCAGTGCCGGGATGTAGAGCAGCGACGAGGCGAAGATCACAGGGATGATGCCCGCCTGGTTGACCTTCAGCGGAATGTACGTCGATGTGCCGCCGTAGGACCGGCGGCCGATCATGCGCTTCGCGTACTGGACGGGAATACGGCGCTGAGCCTGCTCGACGAAGACCACCAGGCCGATCACGACGAGGCCGACGGCGACCACGGTGCCGAACTCGATCCAGCCGCCCGCGAGGTCACCCTCCTGCTTGATGGCCCACAGCGCGGACGGGAAGGTGGCGGCGATCGAGATGAACATCAGGATCGACATGCCGTTGCCGATGCCGCGGTCGGTGATGAGCTCACCGAGCCACATCACGACGGCCGTACCGGCGGTCATGGTGATGACCATCGTGAGGGTGGTGAAGATCGACTTGTCGGGGACGATCTGGCCGCCCAGCGAGCACGTACTGAACAGGGAGCCGCTGCGGGCGGTGGCCACCAGGCCGGTGCCCTGGAGGACGGCCAGCGCCACGGTCAGATAGCGCGTGTACTGCGTGATCTTCGCCGTACCGGCCTGGCCCTCCTTCTTGAGGGCTTCCAGACGCGGGATCACCACGGTCAGCAGCTGGAGAATGATGCTCGCCGTGATGTACGGCATGATGCCGAGCGCGAAGATCGTGATCTGCAGCAGTGCGCCACCGCTGAACATGTTGACCAGACCGAACAGACCCGTGTTGGTACTCGCCTGATCGATGCAGAACTGAACGGCGGTGTAGTCGACGCCCGGGATCGGGATATGCGTACCGATCCGGTAGATCACGATGATGCCGAGCGTGAAGAGCAGCTTCTTGCGCAGGTCGGGCGTCTTGAACGCCCGGGCGAACGCGGTGAGCACGGTGCCTCCTGCGACCCCCGCGCTACTGCGTCAAGGGTGACGGTCTTGAGGTTCGACGAATAGGTAACGGTCAACTACCGCTTCGAGTGCCCCGTGAGGAGCCCCCTGTCAAAGTTGGCAGTGCAGGCCACCTTACCGGCGAGACTGCCCCGCTTGGAACGACCAACCGGGGATACCCCATTTGTGGGGTATCCCCGGTCGGGATCGCTCAAGTCATCGGCACGTCTGATGTGTTCAGACGAACTCGGTGACGGTGCCGCCGGCGGCGGTGATCTTCTCCTTGGCGGAGCCGGAGACGGCGTCGACCGTCACCTGCAGCGCCACGGAGATCTCGCCCTGGCCGAGGACCTTGACAAGGCTGTTCTTGCGAACGGCGCCCTTGGCGACCAGATCGGCCACCGTGACCTCGCCGCCCTCGGGGTAGAGGGAGGCGAGCTTGTCCAGGTTCACGACCTGGTACTCGGTCTTGAACGGGTTCTTGAAGCCCTTCAGCTTCGGGAGGCGCATGTGCAGCGGCATCTGGCCGCCCTCGAAGCGCTCCGGAACCTGGTAACGAGCCTTGGTGCCCTTGGTACCACGACCGGCCGTCTTACCCTTCGACGCCTCACCACGACCCACACGGGTCTTGGCGGTCTTGGCGCCCGGGGCGGGACGGAGGTTGTGGATCTTGAGCGGGTTCTGCTCCGCCATGATCAGTCGACCTCCTCGACCGTCACGAGGTGGCGGACGGTGTGCACCATACCGCGGAACTCGGGGCGGTCCTCCTTGACGACCACGGTGTTGATCCCCTTGAGACCAAGCGACCGCAGGGTGTCACGGTGGTTCTGCTTGCTGCCGATGTAGGACTTGACCTGCGTGACCTTGAGCTGCGCCATGACCTACGCACCCGCCCCGGCACGCGCACGGAGAAGAGCCGCGGGGGCGACGTCCTCGAGCGGCAGACCACGGCGGGCCGCGATCTCCTCGGGACGCTGCAGGCCCCGCAGGGCCGCCACGGTCGCGTGCACGATGTTGATGGCGTTGTCGGAGCCGAGCGACTTCGACAGCACGTCGTGGATACCGGCGCACTCCAGGACGGCACGCACGGGACCACCGGCGATCACACCGGTACCCGGCGAAGCCGGCTTGAGGAGCACGACACCGGCAGCCTTCTCACCCTGGATGGGGTGCGGGATGGTGCCCTGGATGCGGGGGACCTTGAAGAAGTGCTTCTTGGCCTCCTCAACGCCCTTGGCGATGGCGGCCGGCACCTCCTTGGCCTTGCCGTATCCGACACCCACGGTGCCGTCACCGTCGCCCACCACGACCAGCGCGGTGAAGCTGAAGCGACGACCACCCTTCACAACCTTGGCGACGCGGTTGATCGCGACGACGCGCTCAACGTACGCGGTCTTCTCGGCGGCAGCCGCACCGCCGTCACGGCCCTTCCGGTCCCGCCGCTCGCCGCCACCGGCGCCGCCACCGCGGCGCTGGGGTCCAGCCATTGGAATTACCTCTCTCTGTTTCCGCTAGCTACGGAACCAGGACTCAGAACTTGAGTCCGGCCTCGCGGGCGGCGTCCGCCAGAGCGGCGATGCGCCCGGCGTACTGGTTGCCACCACGGTCGAATACGACAGCCTCGACGCCCGCGGCCTTGGCACGCTCGGCGACCAGGGCGCCGACCTGCTTGGCCTGCGCGGACTTGTCACCCTCGCCACCGCGGATCGAGGTGTCCAGGGTGGACGCCGACGCAAGGGTGTGCCCCTTGAGGTCGTCGATCACCTGGGCCACGATGTGGCGGTTGGAGCGGGTCACGACCAGGCGAGGGCGCTCGGCCGTACCGGAGACCTTCTTACGGATCCGGATGTGGCGGCGCTTGATCGCGGCGCGCTTGTAGGCGTCGCCCTTGAGGATCTTCTGCCCGTATGCCATGGCTTACTTACCCGCCTTTCCGACCTTGCGGCGGATGACTTCGCCCTCGTACTTGACGCCCTTGGCCTTGTACGGGTCGGGCTTGCGCAGCTTGCGGATGTTGGCCGCAACCTCGCCGACCTTCTGCTTGTCGATGCCCTCGACCGAGAAACGGGTGGGGGCCTCCACCTTGAAGGTGATGCCCTCGGGCGCCTCGACGGTGATCGGGTGGCTGTAGCCGAGCGCGAACTCGAGGTTCGAGCCCTTGGCGGTCACGCGGTAACCGACACCGCTGATTTCGAGCTTCTTCACGTAACCCTGGGTCACGCCGGTGATCATGTTCGCCACCAGCGTGCGGGACAGGCCGTGCAGGGCCTTGTTCTGACGCTCGTCGTTGGGGCGGGTGACGTTCAGGACGCCGTCCTCACCCCTGACGACCTCGATCGGCGCCGAGACGGTGTGGGTCAGCTCGCCCTTGGGGCCCTTGACCGAGACCGTGCGGCCGTCGATGGTGACGTCCACGCCGGCGGGAACCGCGATGGGGAGCTTGCCGATGCGCGACATAGCTGTTTCCTCCGTTCCCTTCCGCTACCAGACGTAGGCGAGAACTTCTCCGCCTACGCCCTTCTTGCCGGCCTGCTTGTCGGTGAGGAGCCCGTGCGACGTGGAGATGATCGCCACGCCGAGGCCGCCGAGCACCTTCGGCAGGTTGGTGGACTTCGCGTAAACCCGGAGACCGGGCTTGGAGATCCGCTTGATGCCCGCGATGGAGCGCTCACGGTTGGGGCCGAACTTCAGCTCCAGGACGAGGTTCTTGCCGACCTCGGCGTCCTCGACCTTCCAGCCCGTGATGAAGCCCTCCTGCTGGAGGATCTCCGCGATGTGCGACTTGATCTTCGATGCCGGCATCGTCACGGAGTCGTGGTATGCCGAGTTCGCGTTCCGCAGACGCGTAAGCATGTCTGCGATCGGATCAGTCATGGTCATGAAGTGGCCTTCGGCCTCTCTCGCCGGGGTTTCCTGGTGCGCCATCCCTCTCCCCGATCCGAGACGGGGCGGGTGCGGCGCGGTGGACCTACGGCGTAGTAAGTCGTACGGGCGGCAATCAGGCGCCCAACCCCCCAAGCCTAAGCCATGGAAGGGTGGGCACCTGACCAGAGCCCTTTGCTTACCGAGAGCCTCTGGAGTCCCGAACTACGGGACTACCAGGAGCTCTTGGTCACGCCCGGCAGCTCGCCGCGGTGAGCCATCTCACGAAGGCACACACGGCACAGGCCGAACTTGCGGTACACGGAGTGCGGACGTCCACACCGCTGGCAGCGGGTGTAGCCACGCACGGCGAACTTCGGCTTGCGAGCAGCCTTGGCAATCAGAGCCTTCTTCGCCATCTCGCTCACGCCTCCTTGAAGGGGAAGCCGAGGTGACGAAGGAGCGCGCGGCCCTCAGCGTCGTTGGTCGCCGTGGTGACCACGGTGATGTCCATACCCCGGACGCGGTCGATCTTGTCCTGGTCGATCTCGTGGAACATGACCTGCTCCGTGAGACCGAAGGTGTAGTTGCCACGGCCGTCGAACTGCTTGGGGGACAGACCGCGGAAGTCGCGGATGCGCGGGAGCGCGAGCGACAGGGTGCGGTCAAGGAACTCCCACATGCGGTCGCCACGGAGCGTGACGTGGGCACCGATCGGCTGTCCCTCACGCAGCTTGAACTGCGCGATGGACTTGCGGGCCTTGGTGACGGCCGGCTTCTGACCGGTGATCGTGGTGAGGTCGCGGATGGCGCCCTCGATCAGCTTGGAGTCGCGGGCGGCGTCGCCCACACCCATGTTGACCACGATCTTGACGAGGCCGGGGATCTGCATGACGTTCTCGTACTTGAACTCGTCACGCAGCTTGCCCGCGATCTCCTCGCGGTACTTCGTCTTCAGACGCGGAGTGGTGGTGGTAGCCATCAGATGTCCTCACCCGTCCGCTTGGCAACGCGGATCTTGTTGCCTTCGTCGTCGAAGCGGTAACCGACGCGGGTCACGACCTTCTTGCCGTCCTTCTCAACGACCAGCTGGACGTTGGAGACGTGGATCGGCGCCTCGGTCGTAACGATGCCACCGGCCTGCGAACCGCGAGCCGTGGGGCCGGCCTTGGTGTGCTTCTTGACCCGGTTGACACCCTCGACCAGGACGCGCTCGTCGCGCGGGTAAGCGGCAATGACCTTGCCCTGCTTGCCCTTGTCCTTGCCGGTGATGACCTGGACCAGGTCGCCCTTCTTGATCTTCATGCTTACAGCACCTCCGGCGCGAGCGAGATGATCTTCATGAACTTCTTCTCGCGCAGCTCACGGCCTACGGGGCCGAAGATACGGGTGCCGCGAGGGTCGCCGTCGTTCTTCAGAATGACGGCGGCGTTCTCGTCGAAGCGGATGTACGAGCCGTCCGGACGGCGGCGCTCCTTGACGGTGCGAACGATGACAGCCTTGACGACGTCACCCTTCTTCACGTTGCCACCGGGGATCGCGTCCTTGACGGTGGCGACGATGACGTCACCGATGCCCGCGTAGCGGCGACCGGAACCACCGAGCACACGGATGCAAAGGATCTCCTTCGCACCAGTGTTGTCGGCGACACGCAGCCGCGACTCCTGCTGGATCACGTCTATCTCCTGATCGTCTGCCGGTTCCCGCAGGGACCTTTCGGGTCGGCCTGCAAGCCTGGCGGAACTGTCCTGCGGGTAGTTCCCGCAGGAATTACTTGGGCCTCTGCAGGTGAAAACCCACGCCGGGGGCCGCACACCTGGCGGCGGAGCCCCCGGCGAGGGGCAGCGGGGGCGGAGCCCCCGCTTGATTACTTCGCCTTCTCGAGGATCTCGACGACGCGCCAGCGCTTCGTCGCGGACAGCGGCCGGGTCTCCATGAGGAGGACGCGGTCACCGACACCCGCGGCGTTCTGCTCGTCGTGCGCCTTGAGCTTGTTGGTACGGCGGATGACCTTGCCGTACAGCGCGTGCTTGACACGGTCCTCGACGGCGACGACGACGGTCTTGTCCATCTTGTCGCTGACGACAAGGCCCTCACGGGTCTTGCGGAAGCCGCGGGCGGCAGTCTGCTCTTCAGTCACGTTGTTCTCGCTCATCAGGCGCTCTCCACCGTCTCGATGCCCAGCTCGCGCTCACGCATCAGGGTGTAGATCCGCGCGATGTCCTTACGGACGGCCTTCAGCCGACCGTGGTTCTCGAGCTGGCCCGTCGCCGCCTGGAAGCGGAGGTTGAACAGCTCTTCCTTGGCCTCGCGAAGCTTGGCGACAAGCTCCTCGTTGCCCAGCTCGCGCAGCTCGGACGCCTTGGTACCGGCCGACATCACGCTTCACCTGCCTCGCGCTTGACGATCCGGCACTTCATCGGCAGCTTGTGGGCCGCACGAGTCAGCGCCTCACGGGCGATCTTCTCGTTGGGGTACGACAGCTCGAACATGACCCGGCCCGGGTGCACGTTCGCGACCCACCACTCGGGAGAACCCTTACCGGAACCCATGCGGGTCTCGGCGGGCTTCTTGGTCAGCGGACGGTCCGGGTAGATGTTGATCCAGACCTTGCCGCCACGCTTGATGTGGCGGGTCATGGCGATACGGGCCGCCTCGATCTGGCGGTTGGTCACATAGGCCGGCGTGAGGGCCTGGATGCCGTACTCGCCGAACGCGACCGTCGTACCACCCTTGGCCTGACCGCGGCGCTTCGGGTGGTGCTGCTTGCGGTGCTTGACCCTACGGGGGATCAGCATTTCGGTCAGGCCTCCGTTCCGGTGCTCTCAGCCGGCCCGTCGGTCTTGGGCGCGTCGGCCTTGGGGGCCTCGGCGGCCGGAGCCGACTGCTGCTGCGGCTTGCGACCGCGACCGCCACGCTCGCCACCGCGACCACCACGGGCCGGGCGGTCGGCGCCGCCACGGGCCGGGCGGTTGCCGGCGCGGGCAGCGGCGTTCTCGGCGCGGACCTCGGCGATGTTCTTGACGTCGCCCTTGTAGATCCAGACCTTCACACCGATGCGGCCGAAGGTCGTCTTGGCCTCGAAGAAGCCGTAGTCGACGTTCGCGCGGAGCGTGTGCAGGGGCACGCGGCCCTCGCGGTAGAACTCCGAGCGGGACATCTCGGCGCCGCCGAGGCGGCCACCGCACTGGATCTTGATGCCCTTGGCGCCCGCCTTCATCGCCGACTGCATGCTCTTGCGCATGGCGCGGCGGAAGGAGACGCGGGAGGACAGCTGCTCGGCGACGGCCTGGGCGACCAGCTGAGCGTCGGTCTCGGGGTTCTTGACCTCGAGGATGTTCAGCTGGACCTGCTTGCCCGTCAGCTTTTCGAGCTGCCCGCGGATCTTGTCCGCCTCGGCGCCGCGGCGGCCGATGACGATGCCGGGACGCGCGGTGTGGATGTCCACGCGGACACGGTCACGGGTGCGCTCGATCTCAACCTTGGAGATGCCGGCGCGCTCCATGCCGGACGTCAGCATCCGACGGATGGCGACGTCTTCCTTGACGTAGTCCTTGTACAGCTTGTCGGCGTACCAGCGGGACTTGAAGTCCGTGGTCACACCGAGCCGGAACCCGTGCGGGTTTACCTTCTGGCCCATTACCGGGTTCCTTCCTTGCTGCTGACGACCACGGTGATGTGGCTGGTCCGCTTGCGGATCCGGTAGGCACGGCCCTGGGCACGCGGACGGAACCGCTTCAGGGTCGGGCCCTCGTCGACGTACGCCTCGGAGATGAAGAGGCTGTCGGCGTCGGTGTGGTCGTAGTTGTGCGCGGCGTTGGCGATGGCGCTGTCCAGCACCTTGCCGACCGGCACGCTCGCGGCCTGCGGGGCGAAACGCAGGACCGCCTGAGCCTCCGTGGCGTCCATGCCACGGATGAGGTCCACCACTCGGCGGGCCTTCATGGGCGTGACGCGGATGTACCGCGCCTGGGCCCTGGCTTCCATGGTTGTCCCTTCAGTGTCTGTCATGGTCATTCACCCCGCGTTAGCGGCGCTTCGACTTCCGGTCGTCCTTGACGTGACCCCGGAAGGTGCGCGTCGGCGAGAACTCGCCGAGCTTGTGGCCGACCATGGACTCGGTGACAAACACCGGGATGTGGGTCTTGCCGTTGTGCACCGCGATCGTGTGGCCCAGCATGGCCGGGACGATCATCGAGCGACGGGACCAGGTCTTGATGACGTTCTTGGAACCGGCTTCGTTCTGTGCGTCCACCTTCTTGATCAGGTGGTCGTCGACGAAGGGCCCCTTCTTGAGACTGCGCGGCATCTGAACCCGCTCCTAGCGCTTCTTGTTCGTCTTGCGGCGGCGGACGATGTACTTGTTCGACGCCTTCTTGGGCGAACGAGTACGTCCTTCCTTCTGGCCCCAGGGGCTGACCGGGTGGCGACCACCGGAGGTCTTGCCCTCACCACCACCGTGGGGGTGGTCAACCGGGTTCATCGCCACACCGCGAACGGTCGGGCGGACGCCCAGCCAGCGCTTGCGGCCGGCCTTGCCCCAGTTGATGTTGGACTGCTCGGCGTTGCCGACCTCACCGACGGTGGCGCGGCAGCGCACGTCCACCAGGCGGATCTCACCGGACGGCATACGGAGGTGGGCCATCTGGCCCTCCTTCGCGAGCAGCTGCACGGAGGCACCGGCGGAGCGGGCGAACTTGGCGCCGCCGCCCGGACGGAGCTCGATCGCGTGGATCGTGGTACCGACCGGGATGTTGCGGAGCGCCAGGTTGTTGCCGGGCTTGATGTCGGCCCCGGGACCGTTCTCGACGCGGTCGCCCTGCTGCAGGTTGCGCGGGGCGAGGATGTAGCGCTTCTCGCCGTCGGCGTAGTGCAGCAGCGCGATGCGCGCGGTGCGGTTGGGGTCGTACTCGATGTGCGCGACCTTCGCCGGCACGCCGTCCTTGTCATGGCGACGGAAGTCGATGACGCGGTAGGCGCGCTTGTGGCCACCACCCTGGTGGCGCACGGTCACACGACCGGAATTGTTACGGCCGCCCTTGCTGTGCAGCGGGCGGACCAGCGACTTCTCCGGCGTGGACCGCGTGACCTCGACGAAGTCGGCGACGCTGGAGCCACGACGGCCCGGAGTCGTCGGCTTGTACTTGCGGATACCCATTTCTCAGTCCTCGTCCGATATCGGACCGGATCTCCGTTAGGAGACCTGGCCGAAGATGTCGATACGGTCGCCCTCGGCGAGGGTCACGATCGCGCGCTTGGTGGCGGCACGCTGGCCGTACCCCGTGCGGGTCCGCTTGCGCTTGCCCTGGCGGTTGATCGTGTTGACCCCGGTGACCTTGACCTCGAAGACCGCCTGGACGGCCTGCTTGATCTGGGTCTTGTTGGCACGCGGGTCGACGATGAACGTGTACTTGTTCTCGTCGAGGAGCGCGTAGCTCTTCTCGGAGACGACCGGCTTGAGCAGCACGTCACGGGGGTCCGTGAAGGACTTGCTCAGCGGGGTCTCGACGGTGTTCTTGCCCTCGGTGGCCTGGCGCTTCGCCTTGGCGACGCGCGCGGCCTTGGCGGCCTTGGCGGCCTTCGAGGCGATGCTCGGGTGACGCGTGGCCATCAGGCTTCGCTCCCTTCGGTGTCAGTGTTCCGCTCGGCACTGGGCGTGCCGGACACGAAGGACTCGAAGGCGGCCTGGGTGAAGACCACGTCGTCCGAGACGAGAACGTCGTACGTGTTCAGCTGGCCCGGCTCCAGGATGTGGACCTGGGGCAGGTTGCGGGCGGAGAGCCACGCGGCCTCGTCAGCGCGCTCGACGACCAGGAGCAGGTTCTTGCGCTCGCTGATCTTGCCGAACAGGCTCTTGGCGGCCTTGGTGGAGACCTCGCCCTCGACCACGCCGGAGACGACGTGGATGCGGTTGTGGCGGGCCCGGTCGGTGAGGGCGTGGCGCAGGGCCGCGGCCTTCATCTTCTTCGGGGTCCGCTGCGAGTAGTCGCGCGGCACGGGACCGTGCACGACGCCACCACCGGCGAACTGCGGTGCGCGGGTCGAACCCTGGCGGGCGCGACCGGTGCCCTTCTGGCGGTAAGGCTTCTTGCCACCACCACGGACCTCGCCACGCGTCTTGGTCTTGTGCGTGCCCTGGCGGGCAGCGGCCAGCTGTGCGACGACGACCTGGTGAAGCAGCGGAACGCTGATCTTCTCTACGTCGAAGATCTCCGCGGGGAGCTCGACGGTACCGGCCTTGTCGCCCGCCGGCGAAAGGATGTCAACAGTGCTCATCGGTTACCTCAGGCCCCCTTGGCCGCGGTGCGGACCAGGACGAGGCCGCCGTTCGGACCGGGAACCGCGCCCTTGATGAGCAGCAGACCCTTCTCCGCGTCAACGGCGTGGACGGTCAGGTTCTGGGTGGTGACCCGCTCGTTGCCCATACGACCCGCCATGCGGAGGCCCTTGAACACACGGCCCGGGGTGGCGCAGCCACCGATGGAACCGGGGGAGCGGTGCTTGCGCTGGGTGCCGTGACCGGCGCCGAGGCCATGGAAGTTGTGGCGCTTCATGACACCGGCGAAGCCCTTGCCCTTGCTCTTGCCGGTCACGTCGACCTTGACACCGGCCTCGAACACCTCGGCGGTGATCTCCTGGCCGAGCGTGTACTCGGAGGCGTCCGCGGTGCGGATCTCGACGAGGTGGCGGCGCGGGGTGACGTCGGCCTTGGCGAAGTGGCCCTTGAGGGGCTTGTTCACCTTGCGCGGGTCGATCTCGCCGAAGGCGATCTGGACCGACTCGTAGCCGTCGGAGTCATTCGTACGGACCTGGGTGACGACGTTGGGCCCGGCCTTGACGACGGTGACGGGAACAACGCGGTTGTTCTCGTCCCACACCTGCGTCATGCCGAGCTTCTCGCCCAGGATGCCCTTGATCTGCTTAGCCATCTTCAGATCACCGGCCTCAGAGCTTGATCTCGATGTCGACACCGGCCGGGAGGTCGAGTCGCATCAGAGAGTCAACGGTCTTGGGGGTCGGGTCGAGGATGTCGATCAGGCGCTTGTGCGTGCGCATCTCGAAGTGCTCGCGCGAGTCCTTGTACTTGTGCGGCGACTTGATGACGCAGTACACGTTCTTCTCAGTGGGCAGCGGCACCGGGCCCGCGACCGACGCACCAGTGCGGGTCACCGTCTCGACGATCTTCTTCGCCGAGGAGTCGATGACCTCGTGGTCGTAGGCCTTGAGCCGGATGCGGATCTTCTGTCCCGCCATGGCTACTCAGTAGTCCTGTCTCTCGTAACGCTCTGGAACCCGGCGTTCCAGCCCTTTCCTCCGACCCACGCGGTCGGGCGTGTCGCGCTCTCGCTGACACAGATGTCCCACGTATCGAACATCCCTGCTGGGAAAGCACGGCCCCACCGGAACCGCAAGCCGGGAGCGAGAGGCCCACCGGGTGCCTGGTCGGCGCCGCACTGACACTTCCCGGAAGATTCCCGTACGTCCGCCCCAGTGCTGCCCTCAGGCAGTTAGGACGACGAGTACCGTGGGACTCGCTTCCGGTCCTCCCGGCGGGAGGCGCGCAGCATCAACACTCGACCGAGCAACTCCGACAGTCTGCCACACGGGGCGGGGGCTCCGCCAATCGAGGCGTAGAGGGTACCCGGAGAGTGACATGGGGCAAACCCGGGGCACGCACCGAGCACGGTCGACTGCGCGGCGGACGACCCACACCGTGCGCCTCCAACGCCGCCGGCTTTCCGATCCCGCGCGTGGCGAACGCATAGACAATTGACCACTCAATTATCACCCGACAGGCACATATGCGATCAGTAAATGTGATGAGAAACCGCCCACCTGGCGCATTCTTTATTTCCTTATAGGCGCACCCCCGCCGCATTGTTTGATTTCCCTGACCCGCATTGCTCTCGCCGCATGAACGCGTGGGAGCTGAAATCCCGCGCGGAAAACAGGGAAAGGAGTGACATGCGGGCCATTCGAGCTGTGCTCGTGGGCGCCTCGGCGCTCACCGTCACGCTGGGCACCGTCACCGCCTCTCAGGCAATGGGCTGGGAGCGGCCCTGGGCGGCGCACGCCCAGAGCAGCACGCTGTCGCCGGCATCCGGCGACGGGCACGAGAGGGAGCACGAGAAGGGCAAGAAGGGGAAGGGCAACAGGTACCAGCTCATCCACAGCTGCAAGGGCCACGACTTCGGCTTCTGCACGCAGAAGCTGGTCTTCGCACCGAAGATCATCGGGGACATCGGGCTGACGACGGGGCTCATCGGACTGGTCGACGGCGGTGACAACGGCGTCATCAACGGCAACGGCGAGCCCGAGTGGTGTTCGCCCGGGTTCTGGTTCAACCAGGGGATTCTGCAGGGCCGGTGGCAGGAGGCCGGGTTCGACCCGGCGACCCCGACCTGGAGCGACCTGCCCACGCCTCCGTACTCCGACACCCTCGCGCGGACTCAGGCGGGTATCGACGCGGGCGCGCCGGAAGACCCACGACTGGTGGACATCTGGGATCCCCAGAACGCAAACGAGTTCGCCATGTACTACGTGCGCCCTCGCGGCGAAGTTCTGAACGACATCGCCGACGCACTGAGCGATGCGCACCCCGACATCAACTTCACCGGAGAGCGCGTCAACAACTGTGACTTCGACGAGGACTGAGCGAAAAGCGGTCGCTGAATCGCCCAGCGGCCACTGCTGAAATCGCCCAGCTCCACCTGACGCCGCTCAAGAATTCACACGCGGCGCGTCAGGCGCGGCCCGTGTGGCGACCGGTTTCCCGCCACACGGGCCGACCACCAGAAGGAACGTGATGGAACCCTCCAGCGAACCCGCCGCCCGTCGTTCGACGAGTGCGGCTTTGACGCAGCTGCCCCCTCCACGCCCCGGCGCCGGCGGGGGCTTTCCCCCTGCCCCCACGTCAGGAGCCGAGGGAGCCCACTCCCCCGAAGGCGGCCCCCCGGCCCTCTCGACGGACAGCGGCACCGAGCACCGGTGGTCGAAAGCGTCGGTGGCCGTACTGGCGGCAACGGCCGTCGGCCTGGTCGGCGCCCTGCTGGTGCACCTGACGATGATCTTCCTGACCCTGGCTCCGCCCAACGCCGTCAAGGCCGAGTACGGAGAAGTGATCCGGTCCTATGTCCAGCCCGAGTTCGGGCAGGACTGGAAGTTGTTCGCACCCAACCCCAAGCAGCGCAACGACGCCATCGGTGCCCGGCTGCGGACCGTCGGCGACGACGGCGCCTCCCCTCGGCTCTCGGAGTGGATCAACATCACGGCCCAGGACGTGGCCGAGATCCAGGGCAGCCTCGCACCGAGCCATGTGCACCAGGACATGGTTCGCCGGGCGTGGGACAACGTCGACTCCCGGCTGGGCTCGGACGACCGGCCGAAGAACGCCCGCGGTGAAATCGCCGTCGACTATCTGAAGCGCATCGTGCTCCAGCGGGTCGGACGCGCGTGGCGGGGCGAGCGGATCGTCGGTGTGCAGATCGCGGGTCGCTACACGATGGTGCGGCCCCCGTCGTGGAGTACGGAAGAGCCGTCCGACACGACCGCCTACCGCGTACTTCCGTGGTGGCCGGTGACCGACCAGGACTACAAGGGGCTGTGAGTTGAGCACCGTAACGCCCGTGACAAGCCGACCCGAGGCACCGGCACCTCGTCGGCGGTCTCTCGCGGAACGCGTCCGCGAGGCCGTCGCGCGATGGGGACACTTCGCGTGCACCACCCGTGCGCCCTATCAGGCCGCCGTCTTCCGTATCGGCCTGTCCCTGGTCATCGCCGCCTTCCTGCTCCGGGAATGGCCACACCGCCGTGTGATGTACGGCGACCGCAGCCCCCTCTCGTACGAGAGGGCACTTGAACTGGGGCACCTGGACGAGACATTCAGCGTGCTGCACTGGTCCGGTGGACAGGCCTGGTTCGAGATCGTCTACGTCCTGACCATCGCCTCGGCCCTCGCGGTGCTGGTGGGCTGGCGCACCAGGACCATGTGCGTGTTGCTGATGGTCGGGACGCTCTCGCTGGAGAACCGCAACCCCCTGCTGGGTGACGGCGGCGACAACATCCTCCGGATCATGGTGATCTACCTGGTCTTCACTCGCTGCGCCCAGGTCTGGTCGCTGGACGCACGGCGCGCCCGCGCCGGACGGCAGAAGGACTCCCCGTCCGACGACCGCACAGGAGTCGCCCTGTGGGCGGCCACCGGTCTGTTCCTGCTGGTGGCGTTCGGCCCGGAAACGGGATGGCCCCTCGTGCTCTGGACCCTGTGGGGTGTCCAGGGGCTGTGGTACGCCGCCAACCGGTGGTTCCCCGAAACCGAGGGCCGCGCACTGCTGGACGCGGCCGCGTCCATGCTGCACAACGCGGCGATGCTGACGATCGCCGCACAGGTCTGCCTGATCTACGCCACAGCCAGCTGGTACAAGGTGCAGGGCTCACGGTGGCAGGAGGGCAGCGCCCTCCACTACGCCCTGAATCTGGAGTACTTCGCGCCGTTTCCCTGGCTCTCCGCGATCCTCGCCGCCAACACCGTGGTGGTTCTGCTGCTGACCTACGGAACGGTCATCGTGCAGGTGGCTTTCCCCTTCACCCTCGCCCACCGCAAGGTCAAGAACGTGCTGCTGACCGTCATGGTCCTTGAGCACCTGGGGATCGCGGTGGTGATGGGCATCCCCTTCCTCTCCTTGGCCATGGTCGCCTGCGACGCGGTCTTCCTGCCCACCGCGTTCCTGACGGCCCTCGGCACCCGCTGCACACGCCTGCGGACGAAGCGATGGGGCCGGCCCTCGGACGTGTACGTGACGAAGTCCGCCCACGCGTCCGGGGTGAGCGTGGGCTGAGGGCCGCCCATGTTCTTGGAGTCGCGGCTGTGGACGGTGGTGGGGGTGGCGGTGGCGATCTCGACGCAGGAGTCGCCTTCGCGGGAGTCGCCTTCGATCGATCGACCGGCGGATGGCGTCTTGTGCGCTCGCGGGCTCGCGGGTCTACGGGATCACGAGGCGGGCCGCTCCGTGCTCGATGACCCCGGGGGCGTCGAGCCGTCGGCCAGCGGGGCCATGCTCCAGTGGTCGTCCTCCCAGACGAAGACCTCGCTCACGTCGACCGGCCGGCGGTCCTTCCGGGCGGTGCCCTTGATCCGGACCTTGTAGACCCCCGCCAGTTCACTGCGGTGGCTCCAGGTCACCTGCCAGTCCCGCCCTCCGTACTCCGCGAGCCGGGCCCGCGCGTCCGTCTCGCCGTGCGGCGGTCCGAGCAGCTTCGCGAGCCCTTCGGTGTCCTCCGTGTTCAGCTCGTCGACATAGCTGGTCAGGAAGGTTTCGAGGGCATCGGTGTCGGGCCCGTCCGACCCGTCGCCGTCACCGGAAGAGCATCCGGTGACGGCGACGGCCACCACCCCCCAGGCCAGCGCCAGGACGGCCGGGGCGCGAGACGTCCGGCGGGAGCGGGGGGTGTGGGGGGATGTCACATCATGTCCTATGCGCGTAGTACGTAGCCTTGGGGTACGCCTTGACGATGCTGTCCATCGAGCGGCGGTAGGTGTTGCTGCTGTGGTACGTCAGATACGGCTGCCCGTTGGCCCGGTAGGTGGCGATCATCGAGTGGTCCTTGCCACCGGCCCGGTTGAAGTCCATCTGGAGGATGTCCCCGATCCCCATGCTGTAGACATTGCCGAGGATGGAGGTCCGGCCGCTCTTCTTGGCGAAGGTCGCCCAGTGGTCGACGCCGGTCCAGGAGTACGTCTGGTTGCCGGAGTTGTACCACCAGTACTTGGCGTTGCGGTACCAGCCGCTCTTGTTCTTCCACCCACCGGCCCGCAGCGACTGGCTGATGAAGTTGGTGCAGTCACCGCCCTTGCCGTTGAACCTGCGGTAGGCCGAGTTGTAGTTCTTCCAGTACTTCTCCGCGTACTTGGCCATCGCCGAGTAGTTGTACCCGGCGGCCAGAGCCGCACTGACGGTGCCCTGCTTCGACTCCGCGACGCCGTTCCCCGCGGATTCTCTCCGGGTAGCCGCGGAGACCGGGCCAGCCAGCGGCGCCGGGTCCTCGGCGGTGTCGGTCGGCTTCTCGCCGGTGCCGGGCAGGGGCTCCAGCTCGTCGTCCGGCTCCTCCGTACCGTCCTCGACGTCCGGTTCCTCGGCCGGATACGGCATGTCCAAGTCGGCCGGTGCCACCGCCACCTGGTTGACGGGGGCGGGCCCGCTCGTGTTGAGGTTCGGTGGCGGTGAGCGCCCAGGTGCCGTCCGCGCCGAGGGTGTAGACGAACCGGTGCTCGGCCTGGAACTCCGTGGTGGGCGGCTCGTCGCCGTGGATCTGCTTGTAGGTGAGGGCGGTGTCCTCGGTCACCAGAACCGTGGCGGTGTCGCCGACGACCGTGACCGAGTCGATGTCGGTCACAGTCTCGGCGGCGGTGTAAGCCTCCGGGATTTCCGCCAACTCCTCCTTGAAGTCGGCCAGTTCCTCGAGGACGGCGTTCTCCTCCAGAACGGAGGCGGCGCTGAGGTGCACCGGCCCACGCGTACTGGTGGCCAGCGGGGCGGTGAGAGCGGCGGCTGCCGGCGTGTCCAGCAGCGCCGCTGTCCGCCGCTCGATGACTGCCTCGGCCATCGTCTTGAAGAGTCTGGCGGTCTCCTCGGTCACCTCGGCGGCCTCGGCCTCTGCCCCGCCTGCCGTCCTCGCGCTGGCCGTGGCCTCCGAGGGCTGGGCGGCCACCGCTGATCCGCTGGTCAATACGGTCGCGGCGAGTCCGGCCACAGCAAGCGTGCGTATCGAATGTATTCGAGCCATGAATACCCCAAAAAGAGCGCCCCCCGTGAGCGCTCGGCTCAAGTTTTACACAGCGGCAGGCGAAGTAAAGGAATTTTCTTGACTCCTTGAGCTTCGGGCCAGGGCGCGCCGGAGACGTCCGGTTCGGGTTTCCAACTCATGTGCGGAACAGTGCTGTTGGGGCGGCACGGGCAGCGGCCGGTATCGGCTCCGTATCCACCCGGTGGCTTCCGGACCGGTCCGGTGAAGTGCCGTAGGGAGAATGCGCGCCGCATCGAGTTCCGCCCGCCGTTCGGTGATCCGCTCCAGCGCGTCATGGATGAGTCCCGGGCCCAAGGTCCCCGTTCCCGCGCCGGTCAGTCCCTGGACGGCTCCGGCATGATCGGCGGGGTGAGACAGCGAATGGACCTGGCCGAGGCCGCGGCACGACTGGAGACGCACAGACACCAGTGGCTGGCTGCCGGGCTCCGGGTGTCTCCCGTCCTCTGGGGAGAAGACGGGGATCGTGTGGGTGCCCAGGTCGCCTCGCCCGGCTGGCGGGTCGAGTTGGTCGTCGAGGTGCACCACGGAGGCTGGGCGCACATCCACTTCGTCTCGGACTCCCAGGGCCTGGCGGAGGGGCACCGGGTCAGGTCCCTCGACGAGTGGAGCAGCCTTCTCGACGAGGCCGCCGTCCGCGCCTCCCGCGTCCGGCTGCTCCCCGCCCGGCTGCTGGCGAATTCCTGCACCACCGGCTGGCTGGACTGGATCCATGGGGAGCTCTGGCTGCTCCCGGACGCCCTGGTCCGCGTCCGCAGCGGGTTCATGGCCACGGTGGTGAACTCTCTTGGCGGCGCCGGCGTGACGGCCCCCGACCCGTACCGCTTGGCCGCCTACGACCCGGAGGCCGTTCTGACCGGCCACCGCACCAATAAGCTGATCCCGCTCGCCGACATAGCGCAGGCTCGCCTGCACGGGGGCATCACCACGTCCGGCATGGCGGTCCGGATGACCGACGGCACCCGTCACAAGCTGCTCTGGATGTCACACGAACCGGCCCGGCGCCTGCTGAGGGAGCGGCTGTTGGTGGTGCTGGGGGCGCGGCTCAGTTACTGAGTGCGCCCTTCGCGGAGTACGGGGACCGGCCGCCGGGTGATTTCACGGCAGTCGCGGGCGTAACACCACGTCGGGAAGGCAGACTGACCTCTCAAGTGGGGCGTACATGGCAGAAGGGTCCGAGCCCATGGTGAAAGTACGGCTGGAGACCAGCCGGGAGCACATCGCGGAGCGGGCACGGTTGCACCATCCGGTTGGTGCCGTCGAGGAGCTGATCTGGAACGCCCTCGACGCCGACGCCGGCCGCATCGTCGTCACGTTGGAACGCAACGACCTCGGTGGCGTGGAGAGGGTCCGCGTAGAGGACGACGGCAGTGGGATGTCCCCGGAGCACTGCGAGGAGTACTTCCGTCCCATTGGCGCCTCCTGGAAGAAGCGTGCGCAGGGCACGCCGGTGAAAAAGCGTGCTCTGCACGGCAAGAACGAAAGGGGTCGGGTCCGCGCCTTCGCCTTGGGCAGCCAGGTGCGCTGGACCAGTATCAGCGAGGGCATGGGAACGCGGCAGCGGCTGCTGATCGAGGCCGATCGGCGTTCCATGGACGAGTTCGACATCAGTGAATCGGAGGCAACCAGCGATCCGGTCGGCACTCTCTTCGAAGCGTTCGGCGGCGAGGGCCTGAACGTGCTCGCGGAAGATCGCGCCAGATCATCGCTGACCACGGCGTTCGCCACGTACCTGGAGAAGTATCCGGATGTCCGCATCGAGTACGACGGCCGCGAGCTGGACCCCTCGTCGGAACAACTCCACGTACGCAACCACACCCTGCCGGTGTGCGAGGAGCGGGACAGCGAGCCCGCTCACCTGAAGGTCATCGAGTGGCGCAGGCCGGTGACCCGTGCTCTCTTCCTCTGCGACGGCGAGGGGATGTCACGGGTCAAGTTGAAACCGGGCATTCAGGCCCCGGGCTTCGAGTTCACCGCTCATCTCAGCTGGTCCGGGTTCGACGAGCTCGACGCCGACGAACTCGCCTTCGCCGAGTGGACCCCCGACGGCGCACCTGCGGAGGTCGTCGCGGCAGCCCGCGAACGTCTGAGGGCGCATTTCCATTCACGCGGGGACGAACGTCGGCAGGAGCAGGTCCGGCAGTGGCAGCAGGAGCACATTTACCCGTACGTGGGAGAGCCCGCCGACGAACGCGAGCAGGCCGAGCGAGAGACCTTCGACGCCGTGGCCACCACCGTCGTCCGGCACTTGCCCAAGCTCACGGGCGCCCGTAAGACCACCTTTGCGTTCTTGCGGTCCGTGCTGGCTCACGAGCCAGGGGACGTGCTGCGGATCGCCGAGGAGTTGTTCACCCTCTCCAAGCAGGAACAGGACGAACTGGCCCGCTTGCTGGACCGCACACCGCTGTCCGCCCTCGTCAAGGCGTCCACGACGGCCACCAACCGACTGGACTTCCTGGCCGCCCTGGAGCACCTGGTCTTCGAAAGGGAGGCCAGGCAGCAGGTGAGGGAGCACGGCGAACTGCACCGCATGCTGGAGAAGGAGTGCTGGGTCTTCGGCGAGGAATACGGTCTGCACGCCAGCGACCGCAGCCTGGATGAGGTCCTGCGGCAGCACTGCCCTTCTCGGGCGCGAGGATCTCGTACCGGAACAGACCGTACTGCGGGAGGGCGGCCGTCGAGGCCGGGTCGACCTCATGCTCTCCCAGTCGGCAAGGCGCGGGAAGGGTGAGCGGCACCACCTCGTCGTCGAGCTGAAGAGGCCGAGAACGCTCCTGACCATGACCGAGTTCGGGCAGATCAACAGCTACGCCCAAGCCGTCGTGACAGCCGACAGGTTCCGTGATACAGCCGTGACCTGGGACTTCTGGCTGGTCGGCCACAGCATGGACGAGGGGCTGCGGCAACTGGCCCACCAGCACGACCGAATGCCGGGGTGCGCACTCTCCCAGCCCAGGTTCCGCATCTGGGTCAAGACGTGGGGCGAGATCATCGAGGACTGCCAGGAACGGCTGCGCTTCTACGGCGAGCAGTTGGAGTACCAGTCCTCGACCGAGCATGCCATGGACTACCTCGTCCGCGAGCGCGCCGACGCGGTGGGCGAACTGATCGCCGACGGGACGATCCCTGCCGCCCGCAGCGGGGACTCGGCGAGCGTCACGGAATGACCCCGACTCCCGGACGCCGAGCAACTCGACCAGCTGGTCCGCCTGCTGCTGGAGTAACAGGCGACCCCCGTCGTCGGCGCCGGTGACCGTGTTGATGTCGACCGTCTGCGGGGTGTCGGTGTCGAAGGAAACCGCGTAGCGCAGGCCGTCCGTGGCCAGGGCCGGGTTCCTCGGCGACACGTACGCCCAGATCGTCACCTCCCTCGTCGGCCCCGCCGCCCCCGTCGACAGCAGGCTGACCTCGTACTCCAGGCGCGGGGCCGACGAGCCACACCCCTCGAACGCGTCGTCCCGAATTTGCTCAGCGGCGTGACAAATGGTGGAGGGAGCTTCTCGTGGGGGGAATGGGTCGGCGGCGTCGAGTAGTTTTCGGAACCGACGGACCGGCGGACCGGCAGGCGTCCGCCCGGACAGCGAAGGGGCCCGTACGACCGAAGTCGTACGGGCCCCTTCAGGAGCTCAGCTCACGCTGGAGCCACCAGGTCAGGTCGACAAGCTCACTTGTTGATCTTGGTGACCTGGCCGGCGCCCACGGTCCGGCCACCCTCACGGATGGCGAACTTCAGGCCCTCTTCCATGGCGACGGGCTGGATGAGCTCCACCTTCATCTCGGTGTTGTCACCCGGCATGACCATCTCGGTGCCCTCGGGGAGGGTCACGACGCCGGTCACGTCCGTCGTACGGAAGTAGAACTGCGGGCGGTAGTTGTTGAAGAAGGGGGTGTGACGGCCACCCTCGTCCTTCGACAGGATGTAGGCCTGGGCCTCGAACTCGGTGTGCGGCGTGACCGAACCGGGCTTGATGATGACCTGGCCGCGCTCGACGTCCTCGCGCTTGATGCCACGGAGGAGCAGACCGACGTTCTCACCGGCCTGGCCCTCGTCGAGCAGCTTGCGGAACATCTCGATGCCGGTGACCGTGGTGGTGGTCTTCTCCTGCTTGATGCCCACGATGTCGACGGTCTCGTTGACCTTGAGGACACCGCGCTCGATACGGCCGGTGACGACCGTACCGCGACCGGTGATCGTGAAGACGTCCTCGATCGGCATCAGGAACGGCTTGTCGACGTCACGCTCGGGCTGCGGGATGTTCTCGTCGACGGCCTTCATGAGCTCGAGGACGGAGTTGCCCCACTCCTTGTCGCCCTCGAGGGCCTTGAGCGCCGAGACCTTGACGACCGGCAGGTCGTCGCCCGGGAACTCGTACTCGGAGAGGAGCTCACGGACCTCGAGCTCGACGAGCTCCAGGATCTCCTCGTCGTCCACCATGTCGGCCTTGTTCAGGGCGACGACGATGTACGGAACGCCGACCTGGCGGGCCAGGAGCACGTGCTCCTTGGTCTGCGGCATCGGGCCGTCGGTGGCCGCGACCACGAGGATGGCGCCGTCCATCTGCGCCGCACCCGTGATCATGTTCTTGATGTAGTCCGCGTGACCGGGGCAGTCGACGTGGGCGTAGTGACGCGTCTCCGTCTGGTACTCGACGTGCGCGATGGAGATGGTGATACCGCGCTGGCGCTCCTCAGGAGCCTTGTCGATCTGGTCGAAGGCCGAGGCCTCGTTCAGGTCCGGGTACGCGTCGTGCAGCACCTTGGTAATGGCGGCCGTGAGGGTCGTCTTACCGTGGTCGATGTGACCGATGGTGCCGATGTTGACGTGCGGCTTAGTCCGCTCGAACTTCGCCTTCGCCACTGGGGTCCTCCTGTGGAGTGGTTCTGTACGCCTTACTCATCGGCGCCAGGTGATCTTTGCTGGGGTGCCGCCCGCCGGGGTTCTCCGTTTCCGGGTCTCCCTGGTGTCCGAGTCTCCCCGGCGGTCGACGTCAAGCCTAAAGCGTGTGAACGGGGTACGTTACTCGCCCTTGGCCTTCGCGATGATCTCCTCGGCGACGTTCCGGGGAACCTCGGCGTAGGAGTCGAACTGCATCGAGTAGCTCGCGCGACCCGACGTCTTGCTGCGGAGGTCGCCGACGTAGCCGAACATCTCCGACAGCGGAACCAGGCCCTTCACGACACGGGCACCGGCACGCTCCTCCATGGCCTGGATCTGGCCACGGCGGGAGTTGATGTCACCGATGACGTCGCCCATGTAGTCCTCGGGCGTGGTGACCTCGACGGCCATCATCGGCTCAAGGAGCACGGGGCTGGCCTTGCGCGCGGCCTCCTTGAATGCCTGCGAACCGGCGATCTTGAACGCCAGCTCGGAGGAGTCGACCTCGTGGTAGGCGCCGTCGATGAGCGTGACGCGGACGCCCGTCATCTCGTAGCCCGCGAGGATGCCGAACTGCATGGCCTCCTGCGCACCGGCGTCGACCGAAGGGATGTACTCCTTCGGGATACGACCACCGGTCACCTTGTTCACGAACTCGTACGACGCGTCGCCGCCCTCAAGGGGCTCGATCGCGATCTGCACCTTGGCGAACTGGCCGGTACCACCGGTCTGCTTCTTGTGCGTGAAGTCGACCCGCTCGACCGCCTTGCGGATGGTCTCACGGTAAGCGACCTGCGGCTTGCCGACGTTGGCCTCGACCTTGAACTCACGGCGCATACGGTCGACCAGCACCTCAAGGTGCAGCTCGCCCATACCACCGATGATGGTCTGGCCGGTCTCCTCGTCCGAGTGAACCTGGAAGGAGGGGTCCTCCTCCGCGAGACGCTGGATGGCGACACCCAGCTTCTCCTGGTCACCCTTGGACTTGGGCTCGATCGCGACCTGGATGACCGGCGCCGGGAAGTCCATGGACTCCAGGATCACCGGGCTCTTGTCGTCGGACAGCGTCTCACCGGTGGTGGTCTGCTTCAGGCCCATCACGGCGACGATGTCGCCGGCGCCCACCGACTCGATCTCCTCACGCTTGTTCGCGTGCATGCGGTAGATCTTGCCGATGCGCTCCTTCTTGCCCTTCACGGAGTTCAGCACCGCGGTGCCGGACTGCAGGCGGCCCGAGTAGACCCGGACGAAGGTGAGCTTGCCGAGGTGCGGGTCGCTCATGATCTTGAACGCCAGCGCGGACAGCGGCTCGTCGTCGGACGGCTTGCGCTTGACCACGACCTCGGGGTCCTTGACGTCGTGGCCCTCGATGGCCTCGACGTCGATCGGGGTCGGGAGGTAGCGCACGACCGCGTCGAGCAGGGGCTGGACGCCCTTGTTCTTGAACGCGGTGCCACAGAACACCGGGGTGACCGTGGTGTCGCTGGACTTGCCGGACGCGATGGTGATGCGACGGATCGCCGCGTACAGCTGCTCCTCGGTGGGCTCCTGGCCCTCCAGGTACAGCTCCATCAGCTCTTCGTCGTTCTCCGCGACGGCTTCCAGCAGCTTGCCGCGCCACTCCTCGGCGGCCTCGGCGTGCGTGGCCGGGATGTCGACGACGTCGTACATCTCGCCCTTGGCGGCCTCGGCGGACCACACGAGCGCCTTCATGCGGACCAGGTCCACGACACCCTTGAAGTCGGCCTCGGCGCCGATCGGAAGCTGCATGACCAGCGGCTGCGCACCAAGGCGGTCCGAGATCATGTCGACACAGCGGTGGAACTCGGCACCGGTGCGGTCGAGCTTGTTCACGAAGCAGATGCGCGGCACGCCGTAACGGTCGGCCTGACGCCACACCGTCTCGGACTGCGGCTCGACACCCGCGACACCGTCGAACACCGTGACGGCACCGTCGAGGACGCGCAGCGAGCGCTCCACCTCGACCGTGAAGTCGACGTGGCCCGGGGTGTCGATGATGTTGATCGTGTAGTCGTTGTCCTCAAGCGGCCAGTGACAGGTGGTGGCAGCAGAGGTGATCGTGATGCCACGCTCCTGCTCCTGCTCCATCCAGTCCATGGTGGCAGCGCCGTCGTGGACTTCACCGATCTTGTAGCTGACGCCGGTGTAGAAGAGGATCCGCTCGGTGGTGGTCGTCTTGCCCGCGTCGATGTGGGCCATGATCCCGATGTTCCGGACCCTGGCCAGGTCAAGTGAAGTGGTAGCCATAAGGCTTCAGTCTTCTCTCGGTCTCGATGTGGGTAGCGACTACCAGCGGTAGTGCGCGAAGGCCTTGTTGGACTCGGCCATCTTGTGGGTGTCCTCGCGCTTCTTCACGGCCGCGCCGAGGCCGTTCGAGGCGTCGAGAAGCTCGTTGAGCAGACGCTCGGTCATGGTCTTCTCGCGACGGGCGCGGGAGTAACCGACCAGCCAGCGCAGCGCGAGCGTGTTGGCACGGCCGGGCTTGACCTCGATCGGCACCTGGTAGGTGGCGCCACCGACACGGCGGGACTTGACCTCAAGGGTCGGCTTGATGTTCTCCAGCGCGCGCTTCAGCGTGATGATCGGGTCGTTGCCCGTCTTCTCACGCAGGCCCTCCATGGCGCCGTAGACGATGCGCTCGGCGGTGGAGCGCTTGCCGTTCAGCAGCACCTTGTTGATGAGCGACGTGACAAGAGGAGAACCGTAGACCGGGTCGATGATGACCGGGCGCTTCGGGGCGGGGCCCTTACGAGGCATTCTTACTTCTCCTTCTTGGCGCCGTAGCGGCTGCGAGCCTGCTTGCGGTTCTTGACACCCTGGGTGTCGAGCGAACCGCGGATGATCTTGTAGCGAACACCCGGCAGGTCCTTCACACGGCCGCCGCGCACGAGCACGATGGAGTGCTCCTGCAGGTTGTGTCCCTCACCCGGAATGTAAGCGGTGACCTCGATCCCGCTGGTCAGACGCACACGCGCGACCTTACGCAGGGCCGAGTTCGGCTTCTTCGGGGTGGTCGTGAACACACGCGTGCAGACGCCACGACGCTGAGGGGAACCCTCGAGTGCGGGCGTCTTGTTCTTCTCGACCTTGTCCTGCCGGCCCTTGCGGACCAGCTGCTGGATCGTAGGCACTACTTCTCCGGTTTCTGTGTGCCGAATGGTGAAGCTAACCTGGAACGTTGCCGACCCACGCGGTCGGGTGTGTCGAATGCTGCAGACTCCCACCGCGAGGCGGAAAGGGCGCAGAATTACGGTGGCCGCTTACGGCTCTCTGTGCGGTTGAAGGGCACGCACGAGAGCCAGGGCACACCCCAGGCACAAGGTCTGAGCGTACCTACCGCACTCACTCCGGTCAAAACAAATGGGCGGCGCCGGGGGGCTTGAGCGGAGCATGCCGTACGCCGACGCCGTACATGATCTTCAAACCGGCGTGCGGTGTGCGGGGCCGCCCTTCCCTTCAGCCGGACGGCGACGAGGCTGCCGCCACGAAGAGAAGGGTCAGGAACACGGCCCAGCCCGCCACGGACAACCAGCCGAGAATGAGACCGGCGATCGCGAGACCCTCGCCGCCATCGCCGTTGCGGCGTATCTCGGCGCGTGCCGTGTGGCCCAGGATCACGGCGGGAACGCCCGTGAGGCCGAACGTCATCGTGGTGAGCACACCGCAGACCATGGAGCCGATGGCTTTGCTGTTCGTGGGCGGCACCGGCGCGGGCAGGAACGTGCGGGGCACGGGCGCGGTGGCCGGCAGGTGCGGTGCGGGTCCCTGCGCCATGTACGGTGCGGGTCCCTGCGGCAGCTGCGGCGCGGGGCCCTGGGGCAGGTCGGCGACGATCAGAGCCAGCTCGCCCACCGTACGGGCCTCGTACGCCCTGGTGACCCGCTTGTCGAACTCCTCCTGCTGCAGGCGCCCCTCGCCGAAGCCCGCTCTGAGCACGTCGACGGTGCGCTCCCGGTCCGCGTGGGAGGCGAGCATCGACGGGCTGCCCTGCCCCTGCCACGGTTGCCACTGAGACGGCTGCCACTGAGACGGGTACGACATGGGCACCTCCCCCGGCCGATGAATACCTCCATCATCCTCCAACGCGCCGACATCAGCACCGGTTCCCCAACCCGCGCGTCGCGCCTGTCGGCGTGCGGTCCCGGCAGGGGGCGGTGGCTGGGGTTGTTGGCGGGCTGCGGGTGGTGTGTGGCTGGTCGCGCCCCGCGGCGGAGCCGCTGATGTCACAGCCCCGCGCCCCTGACGGGGCGCGACCCCTCGGCCCTGACGGGGCGCGGTGCTCCAGCCCGGAGTCGCACCGATGAGCCCGCGCCGACCTCGCCGCCCCCGCGCCAAACTCCCCCAGCTCCGCGCTGAGCCTTTGCAGCCCCGGCCAGGCACAACCAGCCCGTCCGGCGCTTGAGGACGAGGCCGCTAGGCCGATCCACCCACCCACCCAGCAGCACCATTCCGACCCACCCCCCCCCCCCCCCCCCCCGCCCGCGCGTTTTGGCGGGGGCCGTGACGGCCCTACCCCCCCGCGCCCCCCCCCCCCCGCCCGCCCCCCCCCCCCCCCCCCCGCCCGCCCCCCCCCCCCGAGGCCGCTAGGCCGATCCACCCACCCACCCAGCAGCACCATTCCGACCCACCCCAGCCCCCTCCAGCCCGTCCGGCGCTTGAGGACGAGGCCGTTCAGGCCGATCCCACAGCGACCCCACCCACCCGCAACCTGCCCACCCACCCCCAGCCCCCAGGCGGGGTCGAAGGGGCGGCAGCCCCTGGGGATGGGACGGGTAGGGGCGGCGGGGGCGAGAAAAACATCCCCACACCCCCTCCTACCCCCGGCGCCCCCGAGCGGAGCGCTCCGCGGCGAAGACGTCCTCCAGACGGAACAACTGCGCACGCCCCGCCTTACCGGCAGCCTTGAGATGACCGAGCTGGACCCATTTACGAATGGTGGCGGGGGCAACCCCGACCTCACGGGCGGCCAGAGCCCCGGGTATCAAGGTGGGCCGCCCATCTCCCGACGCAGACACGTTCGACACGTTCGACATGTGCGACGTTTTCACCGCCCCCGCTCCCACTCCCCCTCCGCCCAGGCATGCCGATAGGCAGGATCGTCACGGCAACCACAATCCACGTCCCCACAACGGCAAGCGGGGTTGATACAGAGCACGGCCCGCCGCTCGGGAAAGGCCCGCAGCGAGACCGAGTCACACCACGGACAACGACCGGACACCCGTACGACCGTCTCGGTGTCCCCCAACGCACGAGCACAACGCCGCGCCATCCGCCGAACCTCATCCCGCACATGCGCAGCCAGCACGGCATCCCCGGCGATGTCGTCAAGAAGCGCGTCAATACGACGCAACCGCTCGGGCACCGCCGCCCGGCGCGCCCGCCCCAGGCCGAGCCGGTCACGCACGGCCTCCTCCAGCTCGATCACCCCGTCCGTGATGTCACGGATGGCGTCGGAGATGTGCAGCCGCACCGGAGCCGCACTGTGCCCGGGAACCGCAAGACCGTGCCGCTGCTGAAGCAGCAACGCCTCCTCACGCTCCCGACGGAAACGGGCACCGAAGTCGTCGGCGGGCGGTGCGGGCACCGGACGACCCGGCCCGGCACCCCGACCGGGCGCCAACTCCTCGGACAGTTCAGGGAACTGCTGCACCAACATGCCGATCCACAGCGCCGCGTCCACGGTCGCCCGCTCGGCCGTCCGCTCGGCAGCCGCCCGCTCGGTCATCCGCTCAGCCAACGGAGCCCCCAAGAAGACGGGACGGCACGGCAACGGGACGCCCGGAACGCCACAGGCGCCCACCGCAGACCCCGTCGAACCAACTGTCCGCCGGCGCCACGGCCTCCTCGCACGCCCGCCGCACGGGGCAGACGGCACAGGCCCGAAGGGCGAGGGCGGCCTCCTTGGGGCGCCGGGCGAAGACAACCTGCGGGGGCAGCCCGACGCAGGCCGCGGCGTGCTGCCAGGGGCCCGAGTCGGGGCCCGGGTCGGCCGGGCGGCGCAGGTGATCCGGCGCCCCCTGCCCGGGGGCCGGCCGCGGCAAGCGGGTGGCGGCGGCGGACGCGGACGGTCGCGGAACGGAAACGGAAGTGGTGACGGCCGGTCGCCGCACAGGTGCGGCGGCGGTGGCCGGATCAACGGCGGCAGTGGGCATGGGGCCTCCCTGGCCGGGTCAAGGGAACGGATGTTCCAAGCCGACAGAACCACACCCTGGCAGATTGCGTGCACGCACGCAACAAGTTTCCCTCCAGCCCCCTTCGACCCCACCCGCACCCCCGCCCGGCACGGAATCCCCTCATTGCTTGCACGAAAGCACGTAATTCCGCGTGCGCAAGCACGATAAACTGCACCACCACCCCCCGAAGAGAGCGAGAGAAGCGATGGCCACCCCCGAACTGGACGCGTTCGCGGCATGGGTCGAAGACCTGATGCGCACCCGCGGCTACGACATCGACAGCCCACGCGGCGGCGGCAAGTCCCGCATCGCCGACGAGGCAGGTGTGCACCGCGCCGCCGTCACCCGGCTGCTGCAGCGCCAGAGCATGCCGGACCTGGAGACCACCCGCCGACTCGCTCGCGTACTCGGGGTGCCCGTCCGTGACATGCTCATCCGCTCCGGGCGCCTGACCGCCGAGGAACTGGCCGACCCGCATACGCCCCTGACCTCCGGCCCGCCCGGCCCGGAAGTCCCTCGCCGACCCACCCTGGACGAGGTCGCGGACCTGCTCGGCGTACCGGCCGACCGGCGCGACATGTTCATCAGGGTCGTGGAGCAGTTCCTGCCGGCCGAGGGCTCGACGGCGGAGGCGGCACCGCAGCAGCAGAAGCGCGGGCGGTCCGCGGCGGAGACCGTCGCCGGGCAGCCGTCCCTCGTCTCCAGCTGAGACACCGGCCCGCGGCGGACGACAGACGCGACGGCGGGCCGGCCGTACGCGTCAGAGGGCAACGACACCCACGTACAACGCTCCACACAACCACCCACCACCCTCCCCTCACCTCGCCCCACCCCACATCACCTCCCCCACACACCACTGGCTCCCCCTCACCCCAGGTCAGCGCCCCTCCCCGCCCCTCCGACACCACCGCCTCCCCAAGAAATCAACCCCCACAAGTTGCGTGCGCGCACGATCTCTGTCACAGTTGGTGCAGCGGCGGAGCTGTACCCGCAGGCCGGGCAGCCGATTCCGCCGCCGTACGCCGGGCCGTGGCGCCGCCCCTCCCCCGTGACCCCCGCGCGGCGCCCGCCCGGCGGTCACGCTTCCCAGCGCCGGCCAAGGCCCCACGCACCCATGCACCGCGCCCCGCGCACCCCGCGCACCCCGCGCGTCCCGCGCGTCCCGCACGCCACGCTGCCCCGACCCGAGGTGATCCCGGAATGACCACTCCCGTACCTCCCCCGAACGCCTTCCTCGAAGTCGAACAGCTCGTCGTCGACATCCTGGAGGCCGACCCGGCCCTCTCCACCGCCCTCGTCGCGGTCGAGCCGCCGCCCGGCTTCGACGGCACGGCCGCCGCCGTCCTCGTCAACCGGCGCGGCGGCGCGTGGGTCGGGGACATGCACGTCGACGAGCCGCTGATCGAGCTGGAGGTGTACGGCCCGGACAAGGCCAGTGCGCACACCCTGGCCAACGCGGGCCGACGCGCCCTGCTGGCCGCGGCCGGCCGGACGTACGGCACGAACCTCGTCACCGACGCCGTCGAGCAGGACGGCCCCCGCTGGCTGCCCGACTACCTCTACGCCGCGGCCAACCGCTATGTGTGCGTCATCAAGGTGTCCGTGAGCGTCTACTGACACCCGACACCTGACGCCCCGACACCCCACGCACGCCCCCGACGGCGCACCCCGCGCCCCTCAGACCGAAGGCCCCGTCACCCGGCGGGGCCTTCGCCGTGTCCGGAGTAACCGGAGTAATCAGCCGGAGCAATCAGCCCATGGGCACCCCCGGACCGGCACGCCTACTCAGGCACGCCTCATCAGGCACCCACCTGCAACACCCCTATATATAAGGAGAACCGAGCATGGCAGGCACCAACACCTCCGAGATCCGTATCGCCGGCGTCGGCCGCCTCTACGTCGCCGCCGCCGACGTGGGAGTACCGACGACCTTCACCGACGGCGACCTGGCCGCCGACTGGGCCACCGGCTGGAAGGACCTCGGCTACACCTCCGGCGACGGCGTCACCTTCAGCAAGAAGGACAAGCTGGAGCCGGTCGACGTGTGGCAGGCGGTCAGCCCGGTCCACTTCGTCTACTCCGACCGGGACCTGACGCTGAAGTTCTCGCTGCTCCAGTTCAACGAGGACACGCTGCCGTTCTTCATGGGCGGCGGCGCCGTCAGCGAGCCGGACCCCACCACCAACGCGGGCGTGTACCGGTACGACATCGCGGACCGCCCGTTCGCCGATGTCCGCGCCCTCGGCCTGGAGTTCACGGACGTGCAGGCGAGCAACGGCAACGTCGTGACGTACCGCTTCGGCATCCCTCGCGGTCAGGTCACGGCGGCCGACGACATCAAGCTGGCCCGCAAGGCCCCGGCCCAGCTCGGCATCACCTTCACGGCCATGGCCTCCGCCGACAGCTCCGCCCTGGCGAGCTTCGTCATGAAGGACGGCACGTACGCGGCCTGACCCACCCGCCGGGGGCGTGCCGGCCACCCGCCGCACGCCCCCGGCACCCGCAGGGCTCCAGCTCACCGCCTCCGCCTCCATCTCCTCCTCCGACAAGGAGTACGCATCACATGACCCGTTTCGACGTCAACGCCGCCCGTGCCCAGCGCCTCGAAGCCCTCGGCCGTACCTGGTCCTTCGACCTGGACGACGAGACGTTCACCCTGCCCACCGAGCTGACCCGCGCCACCGCGCGAGCACTGCGCAAGCTCGACGACAACGACGTGGACGGGCTGCTCGGACTGCTCATGGGTGAGCAGCAGTTCGCCCGGTTCGAGCGTCACGAGGTCACCATGCAGGACATCGCCGCCATCCTGGAGGCCTACGGCAAGGAGACCGGGCTCGGCCTGGGGGAAGGCTGAGCCTCGTCGGGTTCGTCGACGAACACGCCGAGGCACTCGAAGCGGACCTGCTCCGCTACTACGGCACCGACCTGCTCGACTGGCACCGAGACCGCCTCTCCTCCCGGCGGCTCTCGGTGCTCATCAAGCATCTGCCGCGCGACAGCGCCCTGAACCGGGAGCTGCACGGCGAGGCCGCCGAGTGGGCGGTGACCGATCATCTGCTGGCCGCCGTGGTGGACCATCTGGCCGCCGCCAACTGGATGTTCGCGTCCGTCAACTCGGACGAGGACGCGGATCCGCCGGAGCCACCGGTGCCGGTGCCGCGGCCGGGTGACACGGCGGAGGAGCCGGAGGAGCCGGAGGAGCCGGAGGTACCACCGGTCACCGGTCCGGGCGCCGCCTCCGCCGCCGGGTACGGGCCCAACAGCCCGCCCCCGGAGGGTAGTTCACAGCCCTCGGGCGTCGAGATCGCCCGCTTCTTCGGCTGATGCACGCTGCTGGACGCCACTTCGCTTTGCCCCCGTCGCCGACGGCCACCGTCCGTACGCGGTACGGCGGCCGATTCGGCGCCGGGGCCGGCGAGGGACCTCGTCGCGGGCCACCCGGAGCCCCGAGGCCTCCCAAGCCACCGGCCGGCCACCGGGGCTCCCCTCATCCGGAGCCGCGCGCCCCCGTCCCGGAGCCGGACCCGGTTCCCGACCCCGGCTCTCCCCGTTGACGAACCGCCGCCCGGCCCCCCAACTCATCGGCGAGCGCCTTCCCCTTCCCCTCCTCCGCCGACCCCCGCGACCGATCCGCATGATCTACATCGCTCGGCCTGGTCAACGGAGGCACGCTGGCCCGCCCCTTGCGCCGGACCACCCGGCGCCGCTCGGGTGTCGCCGCCCGCTTCTCCCGCACCTCGCGGGCGGAGAGCAGGATGTCGGCCTCGGGACGAGGAGGAGGCTGCTCCTCGGCACCACCCCTGGCCTCCGGCTCGGGCTCCGGAGTCGGCAAAGGCACCGGAACTCCTTCGGCCAGCGACCGTTCGCGTTCCCCGCGCTCCTCCACCCGCGTCATGACCGACGGAGGACCGAGAAGCCGGACGTACGGCAGTGCGACGACCTCACCGCCGCCCCCGCTCCCTCCCTCGGGCCGCCGCGCCCGGCGTTCCACGCGGGCCTCCTCCTGCCCCTGGCGGTACGCGGCGGTGATCCGCTCCTCGTACGCGCGGCGTATCGCGGGAAGGTGCTCGGAGACGACGTCGGCCCAGCCGGCGCTGTAGGCGGCGAGTTCGCGGCGGTCGAGTTCGCCGCGGGGCAGGACGACGAGGTCTTCGGGGTCGTAGCCGTAACGGTGGACGAGCTCGGAGATACGGGCGATGAGATGGGGCAGGTCAGGGGACTGTTCGAGCCAGTCGATCAGATGATCACGCCGCGGCGCGCCCGTGTCCCCGTCCACCTCACCCCAAAGGCTCTGCTCCGGTCTCCTGCCCCATCCGTCCCACCGTGCCGCCCCTGTGTGAGGGCGCCCCCGGTGGCCGCCGACCGTCGATGGACCGTCAGTTCCCTTCGTCGGTCAGCCAGTTCACTGTCCTGCCCAACGGGAGACCAAGTTCGAATCCTACTCCACCCATCTGACACACCGCTGTCACACCCTCCTCCGGTCCTCCACATCACCGCAGGTACGGACCAGTTCGCAGCGCACGGGGGCGGGGGCTCCTCGGCAAACACGGAACGGCACTGCCGGATTACTCGTACACTAGTTCGAACAAACGCTTCGAACGCCCCGTAGGCGCCACCTGTACCACCAGCCCAGCGGACACCGGAAAGCAGGCCGACATGGCGACTCGCACGAGCAACTCCCCTCACCAGCCGACCGACCCCTACACCCGCCTCGCCCACCTCCTGCACGCCCCCGCCCCCAACCGCGAGGCCCTGCTCGACCGGCTGTACGAAGAACTGCTCACCCGCGAGTCCCGCGCCTACGCCGCCGGCTGGTCGGACGCCCTGACGGAGGCGCGCCGGGCACGCACGAGGTAGGCGGCCGCCGGCGAGGTGACGTCGCCCGCGCCGAGGCCCTGGTGCCCCCGCACGGCCTCACCGGCGCGCCGCGCACCATCCGCCGGCTTTGGTCACCACCCCAGGGTCATCGTCAGCAGCACGAACCCCGCGACGAACAGCGCGAGACCGCCGTAGCCGAGGACGAATACCACGAGCCGCTCCGGGCGGTAGTCGATGTCCTTGAGCAAACCCGTCTTCGCGCGGCGCGGCTTTCTCCTGTCGTACACGACTGGGACCACCGTGCCGGGGTCCGGCAAGTCCCTTTGGAGCGCGTAGAACTCGGCCTTGGGCTCCCCTTCGGGCAGGCGGATCTCGTAGTGGACGCGATGCTTTCCGCTGCCGTAGTACTCCTGAGTCGTGGCAACCGCCTCGCCCTCGATGCCATGCCGCGCCAGATTCCGCAGACGGCGATAAGTCAGGAAAATACCCAACTGGCTGACGAAGGCACCGAAGCCCACCATCTCCAGAAGTCCCCCCACAACAAGACCGACAGTCGAATTCTCCACGACACCCCACCCGTTCTCGCTTTACCAGCGAAATTACCGGAATACACCACGCGGCCGCCAAATTTAGCAGCAATCGATCGCGAGGGTCAACCCCTTCGCCATTCAAATCGAGGTGAAAATGGCCAGCGGTTCGGACGCCGAAATCCTTGAGAAGATCGCCGATCTCAAGGCGGACATCAGCACGGTGAACACCACGCTGAACACACACGTGAAACCCTCGAACAACGTTACCGACAAACAATTCGAAGACGGCAAGAAGGAGATCATCGATCAAGTCAAGAAGGGGAAGGAAGAGCAGAAGACCCGCTGGGAAGCCTTCATGGAGGCCATCGGCATCAAGAACTTCTTCGAGGCATTCAAGCAATTGGACGGCCTCACTGTAACCATCCTCGTCGTAGG
Organism: Streptomyces sp. NPDC002845; assembly: GCF_053591955.1. Classification (NCBI taxonomy): domain Bacteria; kingdom Bacillati; phylum Actinomycetota; class Actinomycetes; order Kitasatosporales; family Streptomycetaceae; genus Streptomyces; species Streptomyces sp. NPDC002845. The sequence goes on from NZ_JBSFUU010000024.1 coordinate 65,878, forward strand.
CGCGACGCTGGCCCTCTTGAAGGACAGGGTCCTCAATTACGGCAAGCTCCTCAACGGGCTGGTCGAGAAGGTCACGGGGCGAATCTTCAGCGTCGGGCAAGGGGGCGCTCCCACGCTTCGGACGCGCGCGGACACGGAATCCGACCAGGCCGTCTCCATCAACCCCACCGGCGTTGCGCCCGAAAGACTCAACAGCCTCAAACTCGCACTGTCGGCTATCACCCCGGAGATCGTGAAATTCAACGACGCGATCACTCGGATGAAGTCACCGCGGCAGATCAAGCAGATTGCCAAGGCGGTGGAGACGCTCAAAAACGCACTGACCCCCAACCCCGCCGACGACGTCAAGAACTTGGCAACGGCCATCGGAAGGCTCAACAAGAGGCTCGATAAATACGACCCCCAGAAACTCCCCAAGGCCCAGACCCTGAGGGAGACCGCGGCAGCCGCTCGTGACCTCAGTTCGACCGCCGAAACCCTCAGGAGCCGGTTCGTGCAGCTCTCCAACGGATTCGGAACCGCCGCCCGGGCCCTGGGCACCACCAACTGACCCCATTCCGCCCGAAGGAGGTGTGCGATGAGTCTCATCAGTTCACTGAAGAAGGCATCCGGGTCCCTGCAGGACTTCAAGACGAAGGCGTCCGGCGCCACGACGGCGGCGAAGGGGATCGGCAGCGCCGGGCAGAAGGGCGCCGGCCAGCTCAAGGCCCTCAAGACGGCCGTCCAGGGCTCCGAGAAGGAGTTGAAGGACCTCAAACGGGCGTCCGACCAAGCCGAGAAGTCCCTCGCCAAGACCGGCAAGACCGGCTCCACCGCCGGCAAGAACCTCGGCAAGTACAAGTCCGGTGCCGAGAAGGCCGCCAAGGGCCAGGACAAGATGAACAAGTCGATGAAGGGCAACTTCTTCGGCATGCTCATGGACCTGCTGGCGCCGCTGATCGAGAAGGTCGTCGAGATGGCGACCAGGTCGAAGACGATGCAGAAGGTGCTGAAGAAAGCCTTCGCCGCCATCAAGTCGGTCATCAGCAAGGTCATGAAGGCCATCGGGCCGATCATGAAGAAGGCTGCCAAGCTGATCAAGTCGGTGTGGAACGGGATCAAGAAGGCGATCTCGGCCGTCGTGAAGGCCGTGGCCAAGGTCATCAAGACCTACTTCAACATCTGGAAGAAGGTCATCACCACCGCCCTGAAGGCGATCAAAAAGGTCGTCAGCAGCGTGTGGCGGGGCATCAAGGCCGTCATCGTGCCGGTCGTCAACTGGATCAAGTCGGCGATCCCCAGGGCGTTCCGGGCCGTCAAGAGCAAGCTCTCCAGCGCCTGGAACGGGCTGAAGGGCATTGCCGGGCGGGCCTTCAACGGGATCAAGAGTGCCGTCAAGGGACCGATCAACGGGGTCATCAGGCTCATCAACTCCGCGATCGGCAGGCTCAACAGCATCAAGGTGTCGATCCCGGGCTGGGTGCCGAAGGTCGGCGGCAAGACCTTCGGCGTCAACCTGCCGAAAATCCCGATGCTCGCGGCCGGCGGTGTCGTCATGCCCCGTTCCGGCGGTGTGCCCGCGATCCTCGCCGAGGCCGGCGAGGCCGAGGCCGTGCTGCCGCTGAGCAAGCTGGACCGGCTGCTGAGGCGGGCGGCCGCGCAGGGGCGGATCGGCAGCGACGGCCCCGGCATGGACAAGGCGCTGCACATCGAGAACTACTACGCGGCCACCTCCAGTGACCCGCAGCGCACCGCCGACTCCCTGATGTTCCTGGCCAAGGCACGCGGGTGGCGCGGATGACGGCCGCGGCGATGAGCAGTCCCGTGAACCCGCTCGCCGGAGTCGCGCCCGTGCTGCGCACCTTCCGCACCCGGGTGGAGCAGGGCAACACCACTCTCCGCGGCCTCACCGACAAGATCCGCACTGCCGCCGCCTCCACCGACCGCATCCGCACCGCCGCCGCCCAGGGCGCCACCACCCTCCGCCAGGTCAGGACGAACGCCGAGGCCGCCACCCGTTCCGTCACCAAGGCCGGGCGGAGTGCCTCCACCGCCGCGACCGGCGTCAAGTCGGTCGGCACCAGGGCGAAGGGCGTCACCACCGCGCTGAAGAAGCTCAAGTCCAAGCTGGGCGGAGTCATCGCCCTGATCGGCGGGTTCATCGGCGTCGTCGGCATCCTCGGCGATCTGATGGGCGCCTTCGGCATGGCGATGACCATCGGCGCCGGGGTGATGATGGTCATCAACCTCCTCACCCGCGCCAACCCGATCGGCTTCGTCACCGGCCTGCTCCTCCCCGTCGCGGGCCGGCTCCTCGACCTGGCCCTCAACTCCCAGGCCGGACAACGGTTCATGAAGCAGGCCGCCACCGTCGTACTGAAGTACGTGCGGGGCTACCTGGCCGTCATCGGCCCGGTGCTGAAGATCGTCGGGAAGGTCGTGTCCGCGTACTTCAAGGGCTATCTCGCGCTGATCACCGGGGTGATCAAGGGCATCGGCGCGGTCATCGGCATCGCCTTCGCCGTCCTGCGCGCGCTCACCACCGGTGACACGCGGGCGCTGCGCGGCAAGGTCTCCGCCGTATGGCGCGGTTTCAAGAACGCCGTGAAGCCCGCCCTCACCTGGATCACCCGGGAGATCCCGAAGATGTTCAAGCGCGTCAGGGACGCCATGTCCCGCACGCTCGGCGGACTCGGCAAGTTCGTCACCACGGGCGCGCAGACCGTCGCCGGTGTGGTCAAGGGGCCGATCAACGGGCTGATCGCGTTCGCCAACTGGGTCATCGACGGGCTCAACAGCCTCAGTGTCTCCGTTTTCGGCAAGAAGTTCGGCGTCGACATCGACAAGATCCCGATGCTCGCCGAGGGCGGTGTCGCCGTCCCCGGAGTGGCCCGCCGGGCGGGCAGGGTGCTGCCCCTCACCGCCCTGGAGCGGCAGCGGGCCCTGAACCGCAGGCGCGCGGCCCGGCTCCAACGCCCGTACCGCGTCGCCGAGTTCCACGAGAGCGAGGGCGCGGGCGCCCGGGGCACCGCCGAGGATCTGCTCTTCCTCACATCCGCGTACGCATGCACCTGAGAGTGAGGTGACGGCCCCATGGCCGAGACGACCACAACCGCATACACCGAAGACGTTCCCCCCGGCTCACTCATCACCCGCGACGGGCAGATGCAGTGGGCCGGACTGCTGATGGGCCCCGGCACGCCGTACGAGATCGACCGCGGCGGGCTCAGCGGCTGGGAGGACCTCCCGGACTACGACACCGGCGACGCCGACCACCCCACCGCGCACGGCGCCTGGCCGGGCGCCCGCTACGCCAAGCCCCGCAAGGTCGGCGGCACCGTCCACACCGTACCGGCGGCGAACACCGCCGACGCCGCGATCCAGGCGACCCGCGTGCTGCGCCAGGCACTGCTGCTCGGCGACGAGGAGCGCTGGCTGGCGGTACGGCTGCACGGCGAGACCCTGGCCGTGCGGGCCCGGATCAGCCAGCGCGTGCTGGGCGCGGACCGGACGTACGCCACCCAGGGCGTGTCGAAGGCGTCCGTGCAGTGGTACGCCACCGACCCGCGCCGCTACTCGGTGACCGAGCGGACCGCGGTCACCGGCGCCCCGCAGCCGGAGAGCGGGCTGACCTGGCCGCTGACCTGGCCGCTGTACTGGGGCGAGGCGTCGGCCACGGGTGATGTGACCGCCGCGAACGACGGCTCGGCGCCCACGCACCCGGTGATCACGTTCACCGGTCCGTGCACCAACCCGACGGTCACCGACCGCACTTCGGACCGGCGGCTGCGCTACGGGATCGCCCTGGCCGCCGGGGATGAACTGGTGGTCGACACCGGCGCCGGCACGGTCACCCTCAACGGCACCGCGTCCCGCCGGCACACCGCGGCCGCGGACAGCAGCCCGGAGGAGCTGTTCGCGTTCAAGCCGGGCCGTGCGCAGCTCGCCTTCCGCCCGGACACGTTCACGACCGGCGCCCGGATGACGATCCGCTGGCGCGCCGCCGAGTGGTGACCGCCGCTCCCGTTCACCGAAGAGGAGAAAGTCAGTGAATCTTCGCAGCTCATGGGTGGCCGAGACCGGCCAGACCCGCGAGGACACCCGCCTCACCCAGACGGGGGTGACCACTCCGGCCGACCCCGTCTCGGTCCGCTCCGGCATCCTGCCCGGCTCGTACGACGGCCAGTTCCGCGCCTCGGGTTTCTGGCTGGAGGGCGCCGCCGGTGCCATGACCGCGACCCTCCACGAGGGCCGGGCCGTCATCCAGGCCGACTCCAACCAGGGAGCGTACCCGGTCACGCTCCCCGAGACGCTGGCCCTCACCTTCGCGGACGGCGACGCCACGCACAGCCGTTTCGACCTGGTCGTCCTGCGGATCTACGACAACCTGTACGACGACTCCGGGCGCACGGAGGCCGCCGTGGAGGTCATCCAGGGCACCCCGTCCGCCACCCCGGCCGATCCCGCGCTGCCGGACATCGTGCTGCCGATCTGGCGGGTCACCGTCCGGGCCGGCACCAGCGCCGGCAACGGCGGCGTCAACTGGAACGACGACATCGACGACCTGCGCACCACCGTCGTCGCGCTCGGCGGCATCCTGCCCGCGTACGGCGACACCGGCAACGGCGCCTACCCCGGCCAGTACCGGGACTCCGGCGGCGCCCTGCAACGCTGGGACGGCTCCGCCTGGGTCGCCTACCCGAGCGCGCTGGGCGGCATCGCCCCGGCCGGTACGGTCACGACCGCCAGCTACACCGGGCAGTATCGCGACAGCTCCGCCGGTGTCCTCCAGCGCTGGAACGGCTCGGCATGGGTGTCGTACCAGCAGGTTCCGACGTGGACCGACTACACGCCCGTGTGGCGGGCCGAGGCAGGCACCGCGCCGGCCGTCGGCAACGGCCAGCTGGCGGCCTCGTACCTGAAGATCGGCACGCTCGTCCAGGTGCGGATCTATCTCAGGATGGGTTCGACGACCAACCTGTCGGCCCAGAGCGGCGACTGGACCTTCTCGCTGCCGTTCGCGCCGGTCTCCACCGCGTGGAAGCTGGACGGCCGCGTGCTGACCGCGCTGGCCTTCGGCTCCTCCACGCAGCTCTTCCACGGGGGCAGCGGCCTGCTCTCATCGAACGACGGCGGCGTGGTCCGCTCACTGCGCGACGCCTCTCACACCGGCAGCGGCATCTGGGACAAGGGAGTGCCCTTCGCCTGGGCTTCCGGTGACGTCCTGTCGATCTACGGCGCATACGAATCCGCCTCCTGACCCGGCTCCCCACGACACGGCTCCCCACGAAAGGAACCGCTGACCATGTCCCTGCACTCCGGCTGGCTGGCTCCGACCGGCCAGACCCGTCAGGCAACCCGTCACATCGCCCTCGGCGCCACCACCCCCGCCGGTCCCCTCCAGTCCCGCTCCGGCATCCTGCCGGGCACCTATGACGGCCAGTTCCGGGTGGGCGGCTTCTGGATGGGCGGCAACACGGGCGGGATGACCGCCACCGTCCACCACGGCCGGGCCGTCATCCAGGGCACCGTCACCCAGGGCGCCTACCCGGTCGCCCTGGATGAGGACATCACGGTGACGTTCGCCGACGGCGACGCCCAGTACGACCGGATCGACCTCGCCGTCCTCCGGGTGTACGACGACCAGTACGACGGCTCCGGCCGAACCGAGGCCGCCGTCGAGATCATCCAGGGCACCCCGGCCGCCACCCCGGCCGTACCCGGCACGCCGGACCTGGCTCTGCTGCTGTTCCGGGTCGTCGTCCGGGCCGGAAGCAGCGCGGGCACCGGCGGCATCGACTGGGGCAACGACGTCACCGACGTGCGCACCACGCTGGTCTCGGCCGGCGGCATACTCCCGGTCTACAACAACGCGACGGTGGCCGGCAGCTACCCGGGCCAGTACCAGGACAACGACAACGCCGGTTTCCTCCAGCGGTGGAACGGCACCGCGTGGGTCGGGTATCCGAGGGAGATCGGCGGCATCGCCCCGTCCTGGGCCATCAGCACGGGCAGCTATGCCGGCCAGTACCGCGACTCCGCCGCCGGGCAGCTCCAGCGCTGGAACGGCTCGACGTGGCGGCCCGCGGTACCGGGACCGTCGTTCGTCAGCTCGCTCGACAACGGCTACACCACCTCGACGACCTACACGCCCGAGCTCACCAGCACCGCCGTCACCGCGCTGACGCTCGACTTCACGGCCCCGCCGTCCGGCGCGGTCATCCTCAGCTGGGGCGCGCGCATGCTGACCTCGGCCAGCGACACCGCGACCGCCTACATGTCCCCGCACGTCGCCCGGGACAGCACCCTGATCTGGGAGACGAGCGACGATCGTGCCGCAGTACACGGGGGCCGCCTCTATTCCTCGGTGTCGTCCGCTCAGCGGATGTCCTCGCTGATCGTCGGCGCAACCTACACGGTCACCGCGATGTACCGGTCCAGCAACAGCGACATCACCTGCTGGTTCGACAACATCTTCCTGCGCGCCGACCCGATCGCCTGAACTCCCCACTCCCAGAAAGGAGCTGTCGATGCCGCTGCACTCCGGCTGGCTGTCCCCCGAAGGCCAGACCCGCACCGACACCCGCCTCATATCCCTCGGCGCGCTGACCCCCACCTCGCCCGTCGCCACCCGCTCCGGCGTACTGCCGGGCTCCCCCGACGGACAGTGGCGGATCTCCGGCTTCACCCTGACCGGCTCGACCGCCATGACCGCCAAGGTCCACCCGGGCCGGGCCGTCGTCCAGGGCACCGACGGCCAGGGCGCCTACCCGGTCGCGCTGACCGACACCCTGGACCTCACCTTCGCCGACGGCGACGCCCAGTACGACCGGATCGACCTCGTCGTCCTCCGGGTCCACGACGACCAGTACGACGCCTCCGGCCGCACCGAGGCCACCGTGGAGATCATCCCGGGCACCCCCGCCGCCACCCCGGCCGTGCCCGCCACCCCGGACCTCGCCCTGCCCCTGTACGAGGTCGCCGTGCCCGCCGGCACCAGCTCCGGCAGCGGCGGCATCGACTGGGGCAACGCCCTCACCGGCCGCCGTACGGCCACGGTCGCGGTCGGCGGCATCCTGCCCGTCACCACCGACACCTCCATCGGCGCCTACCCCGGCCAGTACCGCGACATCAACGGGGTCCTACAGCGCTGGACCGGCTCCGTGTGGGCCGACTACCCCGCCCCGCCCACCTGGCGGAGCTGGACCCCGGCGTGGACCACCAGCACCGGAAGCGCCACTCCGTCGTACGGCAACGCCACGGTCAACTGCCGGTACGTCAAGTCCGGTACGACGGTGCACCTCAACTTCGCGATCCAGTTCGGCTCCACCACCGCCTTCGGCACCAGCCCCACCGTGGACGACAACTGGCGGTTCAGCCTGCCGGTGCCCGCGTCCGCGGCCCACCCCTGCATCGGCTTCGCCGAACTCGGCGCCACCCTCAGCATCCGCGCCGTGACACGGATCATCTGCGCCACCCCCAGCGCCTTCGAGCTGGGGATCGCCTCCGGCCAGCCCAACGCGACCGTGCTGGACCACTACGGCACCGTGGACGCCATCACCCCATGGACCTGGTCCAGTCCGCACACCATACGGGGCAGCGCCACCTACGAGGCCGCCTCATGACCACGACCACCCCCTACCGCGCGATCTTCTGCGATCTGCGCACCGACCGCACCATCGACATCCTGCCCATCCGCGACGTCAGCGTCGACGACTACATCGGCAAGGCCGGCTCCCTGTCCGGCACCATTCCCGTGCCCAACCCCGAGATGGCCGCCCGCGTCCGCCGTATCGAGGAGGGCCGCACCGCGGTCTACCTGGAGCGCGGCGGCGACCTGTGGTGGGGCGGCATCATCTGGACGAGCACCCTGCAGAGCAGCCAGCGGGGCGTACTCACCCTCGGCATCCAGGCGGCGACCTTCGACTCGTACGCGGGCCGCCGCCGTATCCGCGCGGACCTGACGTACACGGACATCGAGCAGCTGGAGCTGGCACGGGAGCTGTGGCGGCACCTGCAGACGTCCCTGCCCGGCGGCGACATCCGCGTCACGTACGGGAACGAGACCTCCCCGTACTACCGGTCCGCCGCCTACCGCGACGGCGACGAGACCGTGTACTCCGAGGCGCTCGACACACTCGCCGCCCTGGACAAGGGCTTCGAGTACCACATCGGCGTCTACCGCAACCCGGCCACCGGCGAGCGCATCCGACGGCTGCGCCTGGGCAGCCCGAAGATCCGCACCGGGACGACCGACCTGGTGATGGACCGTCCCGGCACGATCCTGTCGTACTCCTTCCCACGCGACGCCACCCGCGGCGGCACCACCGCCCGGGCCCGCGGCGCCTCGGTCAACGACAACCAGGCCGAGGCGTCCCGCCCGCTGTACGCCGACGCCGACCCGGCCCAGGCCCTGATCGACGCCGGGTACCCGCGCATCGACCTGACCTCGGACCACAACTCGGTCGACGACACCGACACCCTGAAGTCCCTGGCCACCGCCGAACTGGCCGAGGCCGCCGGGGCGGTGGTGATCCCCGCGATCAGCGTCCGGCTGGACGGGCTGGTGCCGCCCGCGCTGCTCGGCCGGACCGTCCGCCTGCGGATCACCGACGAGTGGTGGGCCGAGGGCCTGGACGTCCGCTACCGGATCATCGGCGTCAAGATCAGCCCGGCGCAGCGCGGCCGCCCCGACACCGCCGAGCTCTATCTGGAGGAGGCCTGATGCCCCAGCTCCCCGAGGACATCATCGACCGGCTCACCGTCATGGAGCGCCGCATCCAGCAGCTGTCCACCGCCGTCAACTCCCGGCCCGCGCTCAACAGGATCTCCGGCGGCGGGGTGGAGATCACCGACGGCGGCTATCTCACCGTACGTCCACCGGACGGCGGCCCGGCGGTCTTCGCGGTCGGCGCATGGAGCGGCGCCGAGTACGGCCTGGCGATCCGCCGCCAGACCGGCGCCAAGGCCCTGACCGTGCACAACGGCGACGGCTCCAGCACGTCGGAGCAGCCCATACGGCTCTTCGACCCGCAGGGCCGGGAGATCTTCTCCGACGACGTCGGCACCGGCGGACTGGCCCGCCCGTGGCTGAACATGCTGCCCCCGCTGGACACCACGGAGACCCGCTGGCCGCAGACCACCTCGGCCGCCTGGACGACCATCGCGTCCTCCCACAACGTGGTGTGGCAGCCGAAGATGCGGCTCTCCATGCTCACCCGGGCCAGTTCCGGCGCGACCGGCTCGATCCGCGTGCTCCTCAACGGCACCCAGTGGGGCGGCACCGTCTCCGCCGGCTCCGACTTCGACTACACCGACCAGGTCTCCGCCGACTTCGCCGCGGCCTTCGGCACCCTGCTCAAGGTCGAGGTCCAGGGCCAGGTCACCAGCGCCTCCGGCACCGTCTACGCCCAGCCTCAGCTCATGTACGGCCGCCAGAGCTGAACCCGACCCAGGAAGGCATCCATGATCATCGACACCACCCAGCCCTGGGGCATCGCCATCGACTACGCGGGCCGGGCCACGCTCGTCGAGGACGGCCACACGATCCACGTCAACATCACCGACACCAGCCTCAGCACGGTCATCGAGCCCGACTCCCTGACCGGCCGGTACCCGACCGTCAACATCACCGCCCAGTTCACCGAGACCGGTGACGCCGACACCGTCCTGCGCGGCTTCGGCCGGACCTCCCTCACCCCCGACGGCACGGACCCGGTCCCGCCCGACCAGACCGCCGTACAGACCGCGGTGGCCGCGGCGCTCGCCGACTTCCAGGACCGCAAGACGGCGTACGAGGCCCTGTGCGCGGCATGGTCCACACCCGACGACGACGGCGGTACGGAGCCTTCGGAGGACCCCGTCGAATCCGCCGACCCCGTAGAGACCGCTGAGACTTCTGAGACCGCTGAGACCGCCGAAGCCTGACGCGCACTCCGCGCTCCGCATTCCGCACTCCGCCCCCTTCCGCCCCGAGCCGCCGCCGGCCGGGGTTTTCTCATGCCCGGGAGGCACCGCCCATGGCCAACCCCCTCTCCGCCTACGCCCTCGTGTCCGCCCTGCGGGCCGAGGGCCTCTCCGTCGTCGAACACACCGGCTGGCGCACCAACAACCGCAATCACAAGGGAAGCTGGGGCCCGGTCAACGGCGTGATGATCCACCACACCGTCACCTCCGGCACCACCCCCACCGTCAACCTCTGCTACAACGGCCACTCCGCCCTGCCGGGCCCGCTCTGCCACGGCGTCATCGCCAAGGACGGCACGGTCCATCTGGTCGGCCACGGCCGCGCCAACCACGCGGGCGCCGGCGACCCCGACGTCCTCGCCGCGGTCGTCGCCGAGCGCACCCCGCTGCCCGCCCCCAACGAGCGCACCAAGGACGGCAACCCCCACTTCTACGGCTTCGAGTGCGTCAACCTCGGCGACGGGAAGGACCCGTGGCCCCCGGTCCAGCTCGACGCCATCGTGCGGGCCTCCGCCGCCCTGTGCCGCGCCCACGGCTGGAGCGAGGCCTCCGTCATCGGCCACAAGGAGTGGACCAGCGCCAAGATCGACCCACGTGGCTTCACCATGGCCGACCTGCGCACCCGTATCGCCGGACGGCTGGGCAAGGCCCCGGCCGGTTCCGCCCCCGCCAAGCCCGCGGCCCCCGCCACCCCGCGCTACCAGCCCTACCCCGGCGCCGCCTGGTTCAAGAAGAACCCGAGGTCGGCGATCGTCACCGCCATGGGCAGGCGCCTGGTCGCCGTCGGCTGCTCCGCGTACCGGGTCGGCCCCGGGCCCCAGTGGAGCGAGGCCGACCGCCGCAGCTACGCCAGGTGGCAGCGCAAGCTCGGCTACAGGGGCGCCGACGCCGACGGCTGGCCGGGGCCGACGTCCTGGGCGGCGCTGAAGGTTCCGTACAGCTCCTGAGGCCCTTCGCACCCCGACCAAACCCCGGAGCGAGCCCCGGAACAAGCCCCCGCGACCAGCCCCCGGAAGGAAGTCCCCCCATGTCAGAGGCCGCCAAGCGAACCCTCCGCACCGTCCTGCAAACAGCCGTCGCCCTGTGCGTACTGCTGCCCGCCCTCATCGAGGCGGCCGACATCCCCCGGACCCTCCCCTGGGCCGCCGGAGCGCTGGCCGCCGCCGGGGCGGTGACCCGGACCATGGCCCTGCCCGCCGTACAGGCCGTCCTCCCCACCTGGCTCCGCACGGGAGGCGCCGATGACCGATCCTGACCCGAACGACCCGATCACCGTCGCCCTCGAACTGGAACGCCTCCGCGGCACTCTGGAGGCCGGCTTCGCCCGTGTCGACGGCTCGCTGGCCCTGCTCGTCCAGCGCAGCGACCAGACCGACAAACAGCTCGCCGACCACGAACAGCGCCTCGACGCCCTGGAACGCTCCCGCTGGCCCCTCGCCAGCATCGGCGCCCTGGCCGCCGTGGCCGCCGTCGTGGTCACGGCCTGGGAACTGACCGTCCACTGAACGGCCTTGGTGCGCCCCGTAAGGGGCGCGGGGCGTCGACATCAGCGGGCTCCGCCGCGGAGCCCGACCGGCCCCCACCGGCCCGCGCGTTCCTCACCGTGCTACCTGCGGAGCGCTCAGCGGCACGCCCCCGGAAGCGGCGCGGGGCGGGCGTCTCACACGAACGGAGCCGCCCGCCCCGCCCCCCCCGGCCCCCCGGACCACCCTCGAAACCCGGACAGCTCTGGGGCGCCCGAAGCGCTCCCCGGACCCGGCCTCGGGTACCCGGATACACGGATACCCAAATAGCCGGATGGCCTCGGTCACCGGGTCACCGGACAACCCGATGGCCTCGGGCACCGGATCACACCGGACAACCCGATGGCGCCCGGGCACCGGATTCGCACCAGACAACCGGACGGCCCCCGGGCACCCAGTCCACCCCCGAGACCCCGGGCAGCCCCGCGCCCCGGACGAGACCCCACGCACCCGGGCCACCCGGAATCCCCGCCCCCGCTGCCGGAACCCGGCAACCACACCGTGGTTCCTATGGTGCGGCCCGGCCCTGTCACCGGGCCGGGCTCACCCCGCACCATGGGTGCGGCGACACAGCCGAACGGGGGTGGCTCCATGAACCACACGCTCAACAACCACACGCTCAACGCCCGGACACTCGACGACCACGCGTACGACAACCGCGCACTCGACAACCACGCGCACGACAACCGCGCACTCGACAACCACGCGCTCGTCCACACGGCGCCCGACCACGCGCCAGCCCACACGGCACCCGGCCGACCACCCGCGCCCACGCCACGGCGAAGCGCCCCGGCCCCGGCCTCCACCGGCCCGTCCCGCCGCTGGCCGAGGGCCCTGCTGCACGGCTGCGTCAGCGGCGCCGCCGCGTTCGTCTTCCTGCTGGTCGTCGTGGGCGCCCTCCCGCTGAGCGACGGCGCGGCGGCGCTGGCGTTCTTCGTATCGCTGGTCGTACCGCCCGCGGTGGTCGCCCACCGCCTGCTGCCGCGGCCCCAGCCCCGTCCCCGGCCCCGGCCCCGGCAGCGCAAGCAGCCGCTCCCCGGCGAGACACCGGCGACCCGGACCGCGGCCTCCCTGGAGGCCGAGCGGGCCGTCACGCAGTACGGCGAACTGCTGCTCGCCCACCCCTACTCCCCCGGCCCTTCCGCCGACGCGGAGGAACTGGCCGACTACCAGACGGCGCTCGACGCGTACGAGCAGGCCAAGCGGAGCGGCCCCGCCCAGGTGCCCGCGATCCTGGCCGACGGCCGGGCGGCCCTCGAACGGCTGCGCACCGGGGACGGCGACACCCCGGACATCGCCTGGAGCCGGGGCGAGGGCACGATGAGGCTGCGTCTGCCCAGGCCCGCCCCGGGCCTCCCCGCGGTGCTGGTCTTCGAGACCGACGTGGCGCAGCGCTTCACCGTGCACGCCCGTTCGGGACGCGGAGGACGTCGGCAGTTGCTCCTCGACGGTCTCCTCGGTCCCACCAGCGCCCAGATCACCGTGCCCCCGCAGGACGGCGACTCGCTGCTCGTGGAGGTCACGGCCGGCGGGCCCTGGCGTCTCGCGCTGCGTCCCATCAGCACGGCCCGCCGGCTGACCGACGGCGGACGGCTGAGCGGGCGCGGTCCGGAGACCGTGCTCAAGCGCGGCGGGTCCCGCGTGGTGGAGTTCGAGCACCGCGGGGACACGGCGTTCACCGTCCGGCAGCTCACCCGCTCGTTCCGCCCCGGTGAACTGCTCGCCGAGGGCCGGGGCGACGCCCGGCTGACCGTCCCGGTGCCGGGCCGCTGCGTCCTGCGCGTCGATACCACCGGGGACTGGACACTGCTGGACCCCGGCAACTGACCACCGCCCGCGACACCCGGGAACGCCGAAGGGCGGCCACCCCGTACGCGACGGAGTGGCCGCCCTTCAGCGGACGTACGCCTTACTGGTTGTACGGACCGTAGTCGTAGTCCTCCAGCGGAACGGCCTGGCCGGAGCCCGTGCCGAACGGCGAGTAGTCGATGTCGTCGTAGCCGACGGCCGAGTACATCGCGGCCTTGGCCTCCTCGGTCGGCTCGACCCGGATGTTGCGGTAGCGGGACAGGCCCGTACCGGCCGGGATGAGCTTACCGATGATGACGTTCTCCTTGAGGCCGATCAGGGAGTCGGACTTGGCGTTGATCGCCGCGTCCGTGAGGACCCTGGTCGTCTCCTGGAAGGACGCCGCCGACAGCCACGACTCGGTCGCCAGCGAGGCCTTGGTGATACCCATCAGCTGCGGACGGCCGGAGGCCGGGTGGCCGCCTTCCTGGACCACACGACGGTTCTCGGTCTCGAACTTCGAGCGCTCGACCAGCTCGCCGGGCAGCAGCTCGGCGTCGCCGGACTCGATGATCGTCACACGGCGCAGCATCTGCCGGATGATGATCTCGATGTGCTTGTCGTGGATCGACACACCCTGCGAGTTGTAGACCTTCTGGACCTCGCCGACCAGGTGGACCTGGACGGCACGCTGGCCCAGGATGCGCAGCACGTCGTGCGGGTTGGTGGCACCCACGGTGAGCTTCTGGCCCACCTCGACGTGCTCGCCCTCGCTGACCAGGAGCCGGGCACGCTTCGAGATCGGGAACGCCGTCTCGTCGCTGCCGTCGTCCGGGGTGACGACGAGCTTCTTGGTCTTCTCGGTCTCCTCGATCCGTACGCGGCCGGAGGCCTCGGAGATCGGGGCGACACCCTTCGGCGTACGGGCCTCGAAGAGCTCGACGACACGCGGCAGACCCTGGGTGATGTCGTCACCGGCCACACCACCGGTGTGGAAGGTACGCATCGTCAGCTGGGTGCCGGGCTCACCGATGGACTGGGCGGCGATGATGCCGACCGCCTCACCGATGTCGACCAGCTTGCCGGTGGCCAGCGAGCGGCCGTAGCACATGGCGCAGGTGCCGACGGCGGACTCGCAGGTCAGGACCGAGCGGGTCTTGACCGTCTGGACGCCGTACTTGACCAGCTGGTCGATGAGGACGTCACCGAGGTCGACGCCCGCCGGGGCGAGCACCTTGCCGTCGACGACGATGTCCTCGGCGAGGCAGCGCGCGTACACGGACGTCTCGGCGTTGTCGGCCTTTCGCAGCACACCGTCCGCGCCGCGCTCCGCGATGTCGAGCTTGAGGCCACGGTCGGTGCCGCAGTCCTCCTCGCGGATGATGACGTCCTGCGAGACGTCCACCAGACGACGGGTCAGGTAACCCGAGTCGGCGGTACGCAGGGCGGTGTCGGCGAGACCCTTACGGGCACCGTGGGTGGAGATGAAGTACTCCAGCACGGACAGACCCTCACGGAACGACGCCTTGATGGGCCGCGGGATGGTCTCGTTCTTCGCGTTCGACACCAGACCACGCATACCGGCGATCTGCCGCATCTGCATCATGTTTCCTCGGGCACCCGAGTCAACCATCATGAAGATGGGGTTCGTCTTGGGGAAGTTCTCGTTCATCGCCTCGGCGACCTCGTTGGTCGCCTTGGTCCAGATCGCGATGAGCTCCTGAGTGCGCTCTTCCTTGGTGATCAGACCGCGCTCGTACTGCTTCTGGACCTTCTCGTCCTGCGCCTCGTACCCGCGGACGATCTCCTTCTTCGCCTCGGGAACGACGACGTCGGAGATGGCCACGGTGACGCCGGAACGGGTCGCCCAGTAGAAGCCCGCCGCCTTCAGGTTGTCGAGCGTCGCCGCCACGATGACCTTCGGGTAGCGCTCGGCGAGGTCGTTGACGATCTCGGAGAGCTGCTTCTTGCCGACGGAGTAGTCGACGAACGGGTAGTCCTCGGGCAGCAGCTCGTTGAAGAGCGCACGGCCCAGGGTCGTCCGCAGACGGAACGAGTCACCCTGCTGCCACTCCGGCTCACCCTCCTCACGCGCCGGCGGGGTCCAGCCGCGCGGCGGGATGGTGCCCACCGGGAAGCGGATGTCCACGGCCGACTGGAGCGCGAGCTCACCGGCGTCGAACGCCATGATCGCCTCGGCCGTGGAGCCGAAGGACCGGCCCTCGCCCTTGGTGTCGCGCAGCTCGCCGTCGGTGGTGAGGAAGAACAGACCGAGGACCATGTCCTGGGTCGGCATCGTCACCGGACGGCCGTCGGCGGGCTTGAGGATGTTGTTCGAGGACAGCATCAGGATGCGGGCCTCGGCCTGCGCCTCCGCGGAGAGCGGCAGGTGGACGGCCATCTGGTCACCGTCGAAGTCCGCGTTGAACGCGGTGCAGACGAGCGGGTGGATCTGGATGGCCTTGCCCTCGACCAGCTGCGGCTCGAAGGCCTGGATGCCGAGGCGGTGCAGCGTGGGCGCACGGTTCAGCAGAACCGGGTGCTCAGCGATGACCTCTTCCAGCACGTCGTACACGACCGTGCGGCCGCGCTCGACCATGCGCTTGGCGCTCTTGATGTTCTGCGCGTGGTTCAGGTCCACCAGGCGCTTCATCACGAACGGCTTGAAGAGTTCCAGCGCCATCGCCTTCGGCAGACCGCACTGGTGCAGCTTCAGCTGCGGACCGACGACGATCACGGAACGCGCCGAGTAGTCGACTCGCTTGCCGAGCAGGTTCTGCCGGAAGCGGCCCTGCTTGCCCTTCAGCATGTCGCTGAGGGACTTCAGCGGGCGGTTGCCGGGACCGGTGACCGGACGGCCACGACGGCCGTTGTCGAACAGCGCGTCGACGGCCTCCTGGAGCATGCGCTTCTCGTTGTTCACGATGATCTCGGGCGCGCCGAGGTCGAGAAGCCGCTTCAGTCGGTTGTTCCGGTTGATCACACGGCGGTACAGGTCGTTCAGGTCGGAGGTCGCGAAGCGGCCACCGTCCAGCTGCACCATCGGGCGAAGGTCCGGCGGGATGACCGGGACGCAGTCCAGGACCATGCCCTTGGGGCTGTTGGAGGTCTGCAGGAACGCGGACACGACCTTCAGCCGCTTCAGAGCACGGGTCTTCTTCTGGCCCTTGCCGGTGCGGATGATCTCGCGGAGGCGCTCGGCCTCCTCCTCCAGGTCGAAGGACTCCAGGCGCTTCTGCAGCGCCGCGGCACCCATCGAACCGTCGAAGTACGTGCCGAAGCGGTCACGCAGCTCGCGGTAGAGGAGCTCGTCGCCCTCCAGGTCCTGGACCTTGAGGTTCTTGAACCGGGTCCACACCTCGTCGAGACGGTCGATCTCGCGCTGCGCACGGTCGCGCAGCTGCTTCATCTCCCGCTCGGCGCCCTCACGGACCTTCCGGCGTACGTCGGCCTTGGCGCCCTCGGCCTCCAGCTCGGCCAGGTCGGTTTCGAGCTTCTTGGCGCGGGCCTCCAGGTCGGCGTCCCGGCGGTTCTCGACCTGCTGCCGCTCGACGGAGACGTGCGCCTCCAGGGAGGGCAGGTCGCGGGTGCGGCGCTCCTCGTCGACGTACGTGATCATGTACGCCGCGAAGTAGATGACCTTCTCCAGGTCCTTCGGGGCCAGGTCGAGCAGGTAGCCCAGACGCGACGGGACGCCCTTGAAGTACCAGATGTGCGTCACGGGAGCGGCCAGTTCGATGTGGCCCATCCGCTCACGGCGCACCTTGGCGCGAGTCACCTCGACGCCGCAGCGCTCACAGATGATGCCCTTGAACCGGACACGCTTGTACTTGCCGCAGTAGCACTCCCAGTCCCGGGTCGGACCGAAGATCTTCTCGCAGAAGAGTCCGTCCTTCTCGGGCTTGAGGGTGCGGTAGTTGATCGTCTCGGGCTTCTTGACCTCGCCGTGGCTCCACTGACGGATGTCGTCAGCGGTGGCCAGGCCGATCCGGAGCTCGTCGAAGAAGTTGACGTCGAGCACTATGCGTCAATCCCTCTCAGGGTTGTCAGTCATGGGGTCTGATACGGGGGTCCTGGGGCCGGAGGCCTTCCTGACGAAGGCCTCCGGACTCCCGTCAGACCTCTTCGACGCTGCTCGGCTCGCGCCGGGACAGGTCGATGCCAAGCTCCTCCGCGGCGCGGAAGACGTCCTCGTCGGTGTCGCGCATCTCGATGGACATGCCGTCCGAGGACAGCACCTCCACGTTGAGGCACAGGGACTGCATCTCCTTGATGAGCACCTTGAAGGACTCGGGGATGCCGGGCTCGGGGATGTTCTCGCCCTTGACGATGGCCTCGTAGACCTTCACGCGGCCGGTGACGTCGTCGGACTTGATGGTCAGCAGCTCCTGGAGGGCGTACGCGGCGCCGTAAGCCTCCAGCGCCCACACCTCCATCTCGCCGAAGCGCTGGCCACCGAACTGGGCCTTACCACCCAGCGGCTGCTGGGTGATCATCGAGTACGGACCGGTCGAGCGGGCGTGCAGCTTGTCGTCGACCAGGTGGTGCAGCTTGAGGATGTACATGAACCCGACCGAGATCGGGTCCGGGAACGGCTCGCCGGAGCGGCCGTCGAACAGCCTCGCCTTACCCGTCGGGAGCACCATGCGCTCGCCGTCGCGGTTCGGGATGGTGTGCTGCAGCAGACCCGCGAGCTCGTCCTCACGCGCACCGTCGAAGACGGGGGTGGCGACGTTGGTGCCGGGATCGACCTGGTCGGCCTCGATGGCCTGCAGGCGCTGCGCCCACTCATCGCCGAGCCCGGAGACGTCCCAGCCGCGGCTGGCGAGCCAGCCGAGGTGGATCTCCAAGACCTGTCCCGGGTTCATTCGGGACGGGACGCCGAGGGGGTTGAGGATGATGTCGACCGGGGTGCCGTCCTCCAGGAACGGCATGTCCTCGATCGGCAGGATCTTGGAGATGACACCCTTGTTGCCGTGGCGGCCGGCGAGCTTGTCACCGTCGGTGATCTTGCGCTTCTGCGCCACGTACACGCGCACCAGCTGGTTCACACCGGGGGGAAGCTCGTCGCCCTCCTCGCGGTCGAAGACGCGGACGCCGATGACCTTGCCGGTCTCACCGTGCGGCACCTTCAGCGAGGTGTCACGGACCTCACGGGCCTTCTCGCCGAAGATCGCGCGCAGCAGCCGCTCCTCGGGCGTCAGCTCGGTCTCACCCTTCGGGGTGACCTTGCCGACGAGGATGTCACCGGCGATGACCTCGGCACCGATACGGATGATGCCGCGCTCGTCGAGGTCGGCGAGGACCTCCTCGGAGACGTTCGGGATGTCCCGGGTGATCTCCTCGGGGCCGAGCTTGGTGTCACGGGCGTCGACCTCGTGCTCCTCGATGTGGATCGAGGAGAGGACGTCGTCCTGCACGAGGCGCTGCGACAGGATGATCGCGTCCTCGTAGTTGTGACCCTCCCACGGCATGAACGCCACGAGCAGGTTCTTGCCGAGCGCCATCTCGCCGTTCTGGGTGGCCGGACCGTCGGCGAGGACCTGGCCCTCGATGATCCGGTCGCCCTCGTGGACGATGACCTTCTGGTTGACCGAGGTGCCCTGGTTGGAGCGGGAGAACTTGGCCAGCCGGTACGTGATGTACGTGCCGTCGTCGTTGGCGGTGGTGATGTAGTCCGCGGAGACCTCCTGGACCACACCCGCCTTCTCGGCCTTGACCACATCGCCGGCGTCGACCGCGGAGCGGTACTCCATGCCGGTGCCGACGAGCGGGGACTCGGACTTGATCAGCGGCACGGCCTGACGCATCATGTTCGCGCCCATGAGGGCACGGTTGGCGTCGTCGTGCTCCAGGAACGGGATCATGGCGGTCGCGACCGACACCATCTGGCGCGGCGAGACGTCCATGTAGTCCACGTCGTCACCGGCGACGTAGTCGACCTCGCCGCCACGGCGGCGGACCAGGACACGGGCCTCGGCGAAGCGCAGGTCGTCCGCGAGCGTGGCGTTGGCCTGTGCGATGACGAATCGGTCCTCTTCGTCGGCGGTCAGGTAGTCCACCTGGTCGGTGACCTGGCCGTCGACGACCTTGCGGTACGGGGTCTCGACGAAACCGAACGCGTTGACACGGCCGTAGGTGGCGAGCGAGCCGATCAGACCGATGTTCGGGCCTTCGGGGGTCTCGATCGGGCACATGCGGCCGTAGTGCGAGGGGTGCACGTCACGGACCTCGAAGCCGGCCCGCTCACGGGACAGACCACCCGGGCCGAGCGCGGAAAGACGCCGCTTGTGCGTCAGACCGGACAGCGGGTTGTTCTGGTCCATGAACTGCGACAGCTGGCTGGTGCCGAAGAACTCCTTGATGGAGGCGACGACCGGCCGGATGTTGATCAGGGTCTGCGGCGTGATCGCCTCGACGTCCTGCGTGGTCATGCGCTCGCGGACGACGCGCTCCATACGCGCCAGACCCGTACGGACCTGGTTCTGGATGAGCTCGCCGACGCTGCGCAGACGGCGGTTGCCGAAGTGGTCGATGTCGTCGGTCTCGACGACGATCGTCTGACCGCTGTCACCGACCGTCTCGATCTCGCCCGCGTGCAGCTTCACCAGGTACTTGATCGACGAGATGATGTCCTCGACGGTCAGGATGCCCGCGTCGAGCGGGGCGTCCGCACCCAGCTTCTTGTTGACCTTGTAGCGGCCGACCTTGGCGAGGTCGTAGCGCTTGGGGTTGAAGTACAGGTTCTCAAGGAGCGTCTGCGCGGCCTCACGCGTGGGGGGCTCGCCCGGACGCAGCTTGCGGTAGATGTCGAGCAGCGCGTCGTCCTGGCCCTGGGTGTGGTCCTTCTCCAGGGTGGCGCGCATGGACTCGTACTCGCCGAACTCCTCCAGGATCTGCTCGGTCGTCCAGCCGAGAGCCTTCAGGAGTACGGTCACGGACTGCTTGCGCTTGCGGTCGATGCGGACACCGACCATGTCGCGCTTGTCGATCTCCATCTCCAGCCAGGCACCCCGGGACGGGATGATCTTGGCGGAGAAGATGTCCTTGTCGGAGGTCTTGTCGATGCTGGAGTCGAAGTAGACACCGGGCGAACGGACCAGCTGCGACACCACGACACGCTCGGTGCCGTTGATGACGAACGTGCCCTTGTTCGTCATGAGCGGGAAGTCGCCCATGAAGACCGTCTGGGACTTGATCTCGCCGGTCTCGTTGTTGGTGAACTCGGCGGTAACGAAGAGCGGGGCCGCGTACGTGAAGTCGCGCTCCTTGCACTCGTCGATGCTGTTCTTCGGGGGCTCGAAGCGGTGGTCGCGGAAGGTCAGCGACATCGACCCGGAGAAGTCCTCGATCGGGGAGATCTCCTCGAAGATCTCCTCCAGACCGGACTTGGTGGGGACGTCCTGACCTGACTCCAGAGCCGCCTCGACGCGAGCCTTCCACGCGTCGTTGCCGAGCAGCCAGTCGAAGCTCTCGGTTTGCAGCGCGAGAAGGTTCGGAACCTCGAGGGGCTCCTTGATCTTTGCAAAGGAGATGCGCAGCGGGGCGGTGCTTGCGCCGTTGTTCGTATTCGCGGTCGAGGCAGTGCGCGAGGCGGCCAAGAGGGGGTCCTTCCGAGGGCTCGGACTCACTACGCGCGTACCGGTCCCTGCAAGGCACAGAGATGGAAAATCCCAGGTCAGGGATGGTCCGATCTTCGATGCTCAAGCGAGGGCATGCCCCTGGTGACGGGCAGGAGGCAGCTAACAGGCAGCGCAAAGGGTCAGTGTAGCCACTTGGCCCACTGATGTCCAGTGCGGGTTTGCGGACCCTCGGAAACCCTCGTTGTTCCTCAACACCTGCGGCAAGCCACGCCCTCGCTGCACATCGATACTGCCCTCTTCGCCGCCGATCCATGCCTCGGATGCGGATCGTTGTGACGACGCGTCCTGAGAATTGCGCGCTGCGTGCAGTTCGTCAAGGCCCCCCATGCCCTATCCGACTGCCGCGATCGTCACTCGCGGCCTGCCGGCAGGGGACCCCCGAGATCACTGGGACACGACGAAGATCACCATACTCGTCGTGTCCGACAGCGCAAGGCAGCCGTCCGGCGACGTCCGGGAACGCCGAAGGGCGACCACCCACTTGGGTGATCGCCCTTCACCGCGTTTGCGTTACAGCCCTACGGTGAGAACCGCTCGCGTACGGGAGTCCGAGTCCTCGCGGACCCGAGGTGTTACTTGACCTCGACGGAGGCGCCGGCGCCCTTGAGGGACTCGGCGGCCTTCTCGGCGGCGTCCTTGGCGACCTTCTCGAGGACCGGCTTCGGGGCGCCGTCCACGAGGTCCTTGGCCTCCTTCAGACCCAGGGAGGTCAGCTCACGCACGACCTTGATGACCTGGATCTTCTTGTCGCCGGCGCCGGTGAGGACGACGTCGAACTCGTCCTGCTCCTCGGCGGCCTCGGCGGCGGGGACACCCGGGCCACCCTGCATCATGACCGGCGCGGCAGCGGCGGCGGTGACGTCGAACTTGTCCTCGAACGCCTTCACGAACTCGGAGAGCTCGATGAGGGTCATCTCCTCGAACTGCGCGAGCAGGTCTTCCTGGCTGAGCTTCGCCATGATGGGCGATCCTTCCACTAATTCGGCTGGTGCCGGGATGTACATGTCTGGCGGGCGTACGTTCGGCCCGCTACGACCTCCGCCTCAGGCGGCGGTGGTCATTTCGGGAGCCGAATTACTCGGCACCGCCCTGCTCGTCCTGCTTGGCGCGAAGGGCGTCCACGGTGCGGACGAGCTTCGACGGCAGCGCCTGGAAGACAGAGGCAGCCTGGGACTGCTTGCCCTTCATGGCACCGGCCAGCTTGGAGAGCAGCACCTCGCGGGACTCGAGGTCCGCAAGCTTCTTGATCTCGTCGGCGGACAGCGTCTTGCCATCAAGGACACCGCCCTTGATGACGAGGTTCGGGTTGTCCTTGGCGAAGTCACGAAGACCCTTCGCCGCCTCGACCGGGTCACCGGTCACGAAGGCGACGGCCGACGAACCCGCGAACAGGTCGTCCAGCGTCGTGATCCCGGCCTCGTTGGCCGCAATCTTGGTCAGCGTGTTCTTCACCACACGGTACTGAGCGTTCTCACCGAGCGAACGACGCAGCTGCTTGAGCTGCGCAACGGTGAGACCGGTGTACGCGGTCACGACAGCGGCGTTGGAGTTGCGGAACTTGTCCCGCATCTCCTCGACGGCTGCGACCTTGTCAGGCCTCGCCATGAGCCTCGGCCTCCTTCCGGGTGATGAGGACCGCTCAGAAGGGGCTGGGAAAACGAAACGCCCCGGCGCAGGCGCACGGGGCGTAGCTCGACCGGACGAATTCCGTACGGATACAGGACCGGACCGGGAGCGACTTCCACTCACACCTACGCGGGTCGTCCGCAGTTTCAGCGGATCCTTCGGCCACCGCACCCTCTCCCGAGCGCACGGCAACGACCAGCGGTCTTTGGCTTCTCGGCAAGAGTACGGGAACGAATCGCCGTCGAGCAAATCCGGTGTCCCGCCCCAAGGCCCCTGAGGGGCCTGAGGCCCCTCAGGCCCCTCAAGCCCCCCAAGTCCCTCAGGTCCCCAGGAGGTCCTTGAAGTCCACGGTGTCGTCCGCGGGTGGCGCCTCGGCGGTGACCTCGGCGCCGTAGTCGCCGTAGTACGCCGTCTGAGACATCGTGCCGTTGGCCGTCTCGCCGTTCTCGGTCTTCTTGACGAGCAGGTTCTCGTCGTTGATCCAGATGTCGATGGTCTCGGTGGTGATGCCGGCCTGCTCCAGCTGGTCCCGGAGACCGTGCAGTCGGCCCTCGCCGAGATCCGCGACCTCGACCGTGCCCGAGTAGTGCACGGCCCTCTCCCCGCGCACGGTCTCCTCGCCGACCCTCCGTACGTCATCGGACGCCAGCAGAAGCCTGACCGGAGGGATGGGAGCGGTGTTGCGGAGCTGGTTGCTCAGGCTCGTCCCCGTGTCGCCCGGCAGGTCGGCCAGGTCGTCGTGGTCGTACCTGATCCAGTGCTTGCCGCCGATCTGCCGCGCGAAGTCGTCGCCGACCTTGGCGTAGTAGGCCTCGGGCAGCAGCCGGGCGTCCATGGTGGTGCTGCCCAGCTCACGCATGGTCCCGGCGAGCCGGCCGCCGGTGGAGGTGATGCGGAGCGTGCCCGTCGAGCCGTCGGACCAGGTGAGGGCGCCCTCGGTCTTCGTGGCGAGCATGTCGCCCATGACCGTCGTCGTGGTGATCCGTGCGGAACCGGCCCGCTGGGTGGCCTCCTCGGCCGCGCGCAGGGCGGCCGCCGTACGGGCGTCCGGGCTGCTCCTGGACGCCGTGGGCCCGGGGCCGGGGTCACCGGAGGAGCACGCGCCCGCCGTGGCCAGTACGGCCGCCACCAGGATCGGGAGGATGCCGCGCCCGGCACCGGTGTCCCTCATCCGTACCCCCCTCGTGTCCCGCGATCTTCACGTTAACCCCACCGCGGAGCAAAGGGCACGGATATCTCCGGAACGCCTCCAGCCCCAGAACGCCGGTGGTCCCGGAAACGAGGACGGGCCCCGTACCTCGGAAGGTACGGGGCCCGTCACCGACTGAGGTGAGCCGTGAGGGCTCAGACCGCGGCCGGGTCCTCCTCGACGAGGAGGTTGCGGGTGCGGTTGGGGTCGACCGGAATGCCGGGGCCCATCGTGGTGGTGATGGCGGCCTTCTTGATGTAGCGCCCCTTGGCGGCGGACGGCTTCAGACGGAGGATCTCGTCCAGGGCCGCACCGTAGTTCTCCACCAGCTTGCTGTCGTCGAACGACGCCTTGCCGATGATGAAGTGCAGGTTCGAGTGCTTGTCGACGCGGAACTCGATCTTGCCGCCCTTGATCTCGGTCACGGCCTTGGTGACGTCCGGAGTCACGGTGCCGGTCTTGGGGTTCGGCATGAGACCACGGGGACCGAGCACGCGGCCGAGGCGGCCGACCTTGCCCATGAGGTCCGGGGTGGCGACGACGGCGTCGAAGTCCAGACGGCCCTTCGACACCTCGTCGATGAGCTCGTCGGCGCCGACGATGTCGGCGCCCGCGGCACGAGCGGCCTCGGCACGGTCACCGGTCGCGAAGACCAGGACCCGGGCGGTCTTACCGGTGCCGTGCGGGAGGTTCACGGTGCCACGGACCATCTGGTCGGCCTTGCGCGGGTCGACACCCAGACGGAAGGCGACCTCGACGGTGCCGTCGAACTTGCTCGTGGAGGTCTCCTTGGCGAGACGGACGGCCTCGAGCGGGGCGTACAGCTTCTCCCGGTCGATCTTGGCGTCCGCAGCGCGGAGAGCCTTGCTGCGCTTGCTCACAACTGCTCCTGTGTGTTCGTTGAGGAGTCGTGGTACGGGCCGAGCAGGCCCTGCCACGGGGTTCTACAAGGGAAGTGCTCAGCCCTCGACCGTGATGCCCATGGAGCGGGCGGTGCCGGCGATGATCTTCGACGCGGCGTCCAGGTCGTTGGCGTTGAGGTCGGGCATCTTGGTGGTGGCGATCTCGCGGACCTGCGCCTCGGTGATCTTGGCGACCTTGGTCTTGTGCGGCTCGCCGGAGCCCTTCTCCACGCCCGCGGCCTTGAGGATCATCTTGGCGGCCGGCGGGGTCTTGGTGATGAAGGTGAAGGAGCGGTCCTCGTAGACCGTGATCTCCACCGGGATGACCCAGCCGCGCTGCGACTCGGTCGCGGCGTTGTAGGCCTTGCAGAACTCCATGATGTTGACGCCGTGCTGGCCCAGCGCGGGGCCGACCGGCGGGGCCGGGTTGGCGGCACCGGCCTGGATCTGGAGCTTGATAAGCCCCGTGACCTTCTTCTTCTTGGGAGGCATTCCGGGTCCTCTGCCTTGTCTTGTCTGTCTTGCCTTGTCATGTTGCCGCGAAGGCAACCGCACCACGATAACGGCCAATGCGGTGCAGCCTGAAACCGAGCAGGTCAGGCGGGCTTCGGGAGCCTGCCTGACCTGGACGGAAGTATGAGAACGATCAGTTCTTCTGGATCTGGTCGAAGCTCAGCTCGACCGGCGTCTCGCGGCCGAAGATCTCGACGAGACCCTTGACCTTCTTCGAGTCGGGGTTGATCTCGTTGATGGTGGCCTGGAGCGTGGCGAACGGGCCGTCGGTGACGGTGACCGAGTCGCCGACCTCGAAGTCCAGCACCTGGACCTCGACCTTGCGGGCCGGAGCGGGCTTGCCCTCGGCCTCGGCGGCCTCGCGGGCGGCCTTCTCCTCGGCCTCCGGGGCGAGCATCTTGACGATCTCGTCCAGGGTCAGCGGGTACGGGTCGTAGGCGTTGCCCACGAAGCCGGTGACGCCGGGCGTGTTGCGGACGACACCCCAGGACTCGTTCGTCAGGTCCATGCGCACCAGCACATAGCCGGGGAGCTTGTTCTGGCGGACGGTCTTGCGCTCGCCGTTCTTGATCTGCGCGACCTCTTCCTGCGGCACCTCGGCCTGGAAGATGAAGTCCTCGACGTTCAGCGAGACGGCACGCTGTTCGAGGTTGGTCTTCACGCGGTTCTCGTAACCGGCGTACGTGTGGATGACGTACCACTCGCCGGGCAGGGTCCGCAGTTCCTCGCGCAGGGCGGCGACGGGGTCGACGGGCTCGGCCCCTTCTTCCTCGGCCTCTTCCGCGTCGGTCTCCTCGGCCTCGGCCTCCGCGGCCTCGGCGTCTTCCTCGGTGGCCTCGTCCTCGGCGTCGGCAGCCTCAACCTCGGCGAGGTCCTTGGTGTCCTCGGTGTCCGTGCCCTCGACGGCGGCGAGCTCGTCCTCGACGGACTCGACCGACTCGGAGGCGTCGTTCAGGTTCGGGTCAGACACGGTGGCTGCTTCTTCCTGGTTACAGAGGGGTGGAACACGCGAAATGGGCGCCGGGTACGGCGCCCTTCGCGTTCGGCTCAGCCGAAGACGTACTTGGCTGCCTTGTCGAGACCGAAGTCAATCAGAGTCACCAGGCCGATCATGACGACGACGAAGATGATCACCACGGTGGTGTATCTCGTCAGCTGGGTCCGGGTCGGCCAGACGACCTTGCGGAGTTCCGCGACGATCTGGCGATAGAAGAGCGCCAGGCGCTTGAACGGGCCCTTCTTGGCCCGCTTGCCGCCCTTGCGGGTCTTCTTCTGGGACTCCGGCGCCTCATCCTGGGCATCAGGCATGTCGATGGAGCCCACGGCGTCCGTCACTCGTCCTCACCTGATTCCGGGTCGTGGCCGTGCCGCGCCCGGTCTGAGCCGCACGGCGGTGCAATGCAATAGCTGTACGTACATGCGCACACATCCTGGCTAAGGAGTGTGTAGCAGGGCCGGAGGGACTTGAACCCCCAACCGCTGGTTTTGGAGACCAGTGCTCTACCAATTGAGCTACGACCCTTTGTGGTTCCCCCAACGTACCGCATCCGCCCGGGTGCTCGGTGTGCACCGGGTGGGCGCGGCCCGTAAGAGGCCAACGAGGTGAGAGTGTACGTGTTCCACGGCCGGTCGTCGAACAGAAAGTGTCCCTACGGGCTTTCCACGTCGAAGATCGACGGATGTACGGCCGCCGCACGGCAGGATTTCGGGCCGCTGCTCAGCGGGTGCGCGGCGGGGCTCGGGCATCTGTTCACCCCGTTGCCCAGTCTGTGAAACCCGCGTGCCGCCGACGTTTCGGGTCTGAAACCATGGGCCCCATGAGCGCTGCCAACCCTCCCTCCGAGCGCCGGGTCTCCGCCCGAGTCGGCGCGATCTCCGAGTCCGCCACCCTCGCCGTGGACGCCAAGGCCAAGGCACTGAAGGCCGCCGGGCGCCCGGTGATCGGCTTCGGCGCCGGTGAGCCCGACTTCCCGACCCCGGACTACATCGTCGAGGCCGCGATCGAGGCCTGCAAGAACCCGAAGTACCACCGCTACACGCCGGCGGGCGGCCTGCCCGAGCTGAAGGCCGCGATCGCCACGAAGACCCTGCGTGACTCCGGCTACGAGCCCGACGTCTCCCAGATCCTGGTCACCAACGGCGGCAAGCAGGCCATCTACGAGGCCTTCGCCGCGATCCTCGACCCGGGCGACGAGGTCATCGTCCCGGCGCCCTACTGGACGACGTACCCGGAGTCGATCCGTCTCGCCGGCGGTGTCCCGGTCGAGGTCGTCGCGGACGAGACGACCGGCTACCGGGTCTCGGTGGAGCAGCTTGAGGCCGCCCGTACGGAGAAGACCAAGGTCGTCCTCTTCGTCTCCCCCTCGAACCCGACCGGCGCGGTCTACACCGAGGCCGAGACCGAGGCCATCGGCCGCTGGGCCGTCGAGCACGGCCTGTGGGTGCTGACCGACGAGATCTACGAACATCTGGTCTACGGCGACGCGGCCTCCGTGTCGCTGCCCGCGCTCCTGCCCGAGCTACGCGACAAGTGCATCGTGGTCAACGGTGTCGCGAAGACGTACGCGATGACCGGCTGGCGCGTGGGCTGGATCATCGGCCCGAAGGACGTCGTCAAGGCCGCGACGAACCTCCAGTCGCATGCCACGTCGAACGTCTCGAACGTGGCGCAGGTCGCGGCCCTGTCCGCGGTCTCCGGCGACCTGGACGCGGTGGCGAAGATGCGCGAGGCCTTCGACCGCCGCCGTAAGACGATCGTGCGGATGCTCAACGAGATCGACGGTGTGGTCTGCCCGGAGCCCGAGGGCGCGTTCTACGCGTACCCGTCGGTGAAGGGCCTGATCGGCAAGGAGATCCGCGGCAAGCGCCCGCAGAACTCGGTCGAGCTGGCCGCGCTGATCCTGGACGAGGTCGAGGTCGCGGTCGTCCCGGGCGAGGCCTTCGGCACGCCGGGCTACCTGCGGCTGTCGTACGCCCTGGGGGACGAGGACCTCGTCGAGGGCGTGTCGCGCGTCCAGAAGCTGCTGGCGGAGGCCAGGGACTGACGTCCTCCGCAGGGGGTCACCCCATGAACGTTTCATATGAATGTTCATGGGGTGACCCCCTGTCGTTTGTGCGAGCAAGACCACGTTCGGGGAAAGCGCTACCGATGCGACCGGCGCGTACGGCAGGATCCTGGGATGGAGCACGTACGTGATGTCTCTGGGCTGCCCAAGGCCCATCTGCACCTGCACTTCACCGGGTCGATGCGGCCCGGCACCGTCCTCGAACTCGCCGACAAGCACGGCGTACGGCTGCCCGACGTGCTGACCGAGTCGCTGACCAGCGGTGAGCCGCCGAAGCTGCGGGCGACGGACGAGCGGGGGTGGTTCCGGTTCCAGCGGCTGTACGACTCGGCGCGGTCGTGCGTCAGAGAGCCGGAGGACATCCAGCGGCTGGTGCGCGAGGCGGCCGAGGAGGATCTGAAGGACGGTTCCGGCTGGCTGGAGATCCAGGTCGACCCGACGTCGTACGCGCCTCGCCTGGGCGGGCTGATCCCGGCCCTGGAGATCATCCTGGACGCGGTGGAGACGACCTCGCGCGAGACCGGGCTCGGGATGCGGGTCCTGGTCGCCGCGAACCGCATGAAACACCCGCTGGACGCCCGCACGCTGGCCCGGCTGGCGGTGCGGTACGCGGACCGGGGCGTGGTCGGTTTCGGGCTCTCCAACGACGAGCGGCGGGGCATGGCGCGGGACTTCGACCGGGCCTTCCACATCGCGCGGGAGGGCGGTCTGCTGTCGGCGCCGCACGGGGGTGAGCTGACCGGTCCGTCGTCGGTGCGGGACTGCCTGGACGACCTGCACGCCTCGCGGATCGGCCACGGGGTGCGGGCGGCGGAGGACCCGCGGCTGCTGAGGCAGCTCGCGGACCGGGGGATCACCTGCGAGGTGTGCCCGGCGTCCAACGTCGCTCTGGGGGTCTACGAGAAGCCCGAGGACGTGCCTCTGAGGACGTTGTACGAGGCCGGGGTCCCGATGGCGCTCGGCGCGGACGACCCGCTCCTGTTCGGCTCACGGCTGGGCGCCCAGTACGAGATCGCGCGCCGGCACCACGGCTTCACGGACGTGGAGCTTGCGGAGCTGGCACGGCAGTCGGTGCGGGCGTCGGCGGCGCCGGAGGACGTCAGGAAGAAGCTGCTGTCCGGGGTGGACGACTGGCTGGCCGCCCCGGTCGCCTGAAGTGGGCGTAGGGCGGGTAGGCCCGGAAGCAGATCAGGACCTCGGGGCTGCGCCACATGTCGTACCCCGGCTCCAGCCCGGAGACGCAGGTCATCAGGGCCGACCGGCCCTTGGCGACGCGTTTCTGGCGCGGTCCGAAGCCGGCCGCGTACGCGAGGGCCATGGCCGTCTCGGCGAAGACGTCCCGGCTGCCGGTCAGGAAGAACGTACGCGCGTGCGTGGTGTGCCGCAGCCAGTCGCGCAAGTCGGTGTCGTCGCGCCGTTTCCGCCAGGCGGCGGCGTCCCGCGCGGTGCGGGCCTCGTCGGTGCGGACCGTGAGGGGGGTGCCCGGCCCGAGCCGGCGGCGGAGGTCGGGCCACTTGGTGGGGCGCAGGCCGTACGAGTGGTGGACCAGGACGAGGTCCACGAGCTCGCCGCGGCCCTCGGCGGGCGGGAGGCCGTCCCGGAGCGGCACGTGCACGATGGTGTGCCGCGAGTAGGCGGCGAAGGAGAACAGCCCGGCGAGCCTGTTCAGCCCGTCGTGGTCGCCCGTGAGGACGCCGTACGGGTCCGGGTCACGCAGTGAGGTGTGGCGCAGCGGGGTGCGGGGCTGAACGACACGGTGCTCGTGGGGGCCGGTGCGGGGCCTGAACTCGCGGAGCCTCAGGCGCACTGGGGGAGCCCGGTGGGTGATCGGGTCGCGGGATGCGTCATGCGGTCAGGGTGACGGTCGGCCGGGGCTCTCGGCAACGGAAATTCCCTGCCGGCGATCCACCGGAGGTGGCCCGTCAGAGGCTCCGGAGGTTGCCCGTCAGAGGCTCACGCCCACCGTCACCGGCTCGTTGACCAGCGTGATCCCGAAGGCGTCCCGTACCCCGGCGACGACCTCGCGGGCGAGCGCGAGGAGGTCCTCGGTGGTGGCCGAGCCCCGGTTGGTGAGGGCCAGGGTGTGCTTGGTGGAGATGCGGGCGGGCCCGGTGCCGTACCCCTTGGGGTAGCCCGCCTTGTCGATCAGCCAGGCGGCGGAGGTCTTGGTGTACCCCTCCCCCGCCGAATACGCGGGCGGCACCGCACCGTCACCCAGACGCTCCCGCACGCGCGCGTGGAACGTGGCGAACTCCTCGTCCGTGAGGATCGGGTTGGTGAAGAACGACCCGGCCGACCAGGTGTCGTGGTCCTCGGGGTCGAGCACCATGCCCTTCCCGGCGCGCAGCTTCAGCACGGTCTCGCGGGCGTCGGCGAGGGGTACCCGGTCGCCCGGTTCGACGCCGAGCGCGCGGGCGGTCTCGGCGTACTTGACGGGCCCCGACAGCCCCTGCGCGTCCTCCAGCTCGAATCGGACGCGCAGCACGACGAAGCGCTCGGGGTCGGCCTTGAAGCGGCTGTGGCGGTACGAGAAGGCGCACTCGGTGTTCGGGACGGTGACCGTCTCGCGGGTCCGCCGGTCGTAGGCGACCACCTCGGTGATGGTGGAGGAGACCTCCTGGCCGTAGGCGCCCACGTTCTGGATCGGTGTCGCGCCTGCGGAACCGGGGATTCCGGCGAGGCACTCGATGCCCGCGAGCCCGGCCTCGACGATGCGGGCGACCGCGTCGGTCCACACCTCGCCGGCGGCCAGCTCCAGTCGCGTACCGTCGAGCGCGAAGCCCTTCGTGGCGATGACGAGCACGGTCCCCGCGAAGCCCTTGTCGCCGATGACCAGGTTCGATCCGCCGCCGATGAGCAGCAGGGGCGTGCCGCTGTCGTCGGCTTCGCGGACGGCGGCGATCACCTCGTCGTCGGTGGTCGCGGTGATCAGCCGGGCCGCCGGGCCGCCGAGCCGGAAGGTGGTCAGCGGGGCGATCGGGGCGTCGTGGAGTTCCAGCACGTGCACAAGGGTACGAGAACGGCGCCGCCGGTCCGGGCGGGGCCGCTCACGGTCGTACGGCGCCGAGTTGCAGTGGCCTGGGACGGCGGCCGTAAGGGGCGCCCGCAATGGCGAACGCCCCTTACCGACACCTGACAACCGCCATCAGGCCAGCCGCACAACCGCCCGGGACATCCCCAGCACCTTCTGCCCGGCGCTCATGGCGGTGAGGTCGACGCGGACGGTGTTGTCGTCGAGCTTGGCGGCGATCTTGCCGCTGACCTCGATGGTCGCGCCCTGGTCGTCGTTGGGGACGACGACGGGCCTGGTGAAGCGGACGCCGTACTCGACGACCGCGCCGGGGTCGCCCGCCCAGTCGGTGACCACGCGGATCGCCTCGGCCATGGTGAACATGCCGTGGGCGATCACGTCCGGCAGCCCGACCTCCTTGGCGAACTTCTCGTTCCAGTGGATCGGGTTGAAGTCCCCTGAGGCGCCCGCGTACTGGACGAGGGTGGCGCGGGTCACGCCGAAGGTCTGGGCCGGCAGTTCGGTGCCGACCTCGACGTCGTCGTACGAGATCTTCGCGGTCATCCGCCTCACGCCTCCTCGTCCTCGGAGTCCGCCGCGCGGGCCACGAGCTTGGTCCAGGCGGTGACGACGTGCTCGCCCGCCTCGTCGTGCACCTCACCGCGGATGTCGATGATGTCGTTGCCGGACATGGACTTGATCTTCTCGATGGTCGAGGTGACCGTGAGCCGGTCGCCGGCGCGCACCGGGCGCGTATAGGCGAACTTCTGGTCGCCGTGCACCACGCGGCTGTAGTCGAGGCCCAGCTGGGGGTCCTGGACGACCTGTCCCGCGGCCTTGAAGGTGATCGCGAAGACGAAGGTCGGCGGGGCGATCACCTCGGCATGCCCGAGCGCCTTGGCGGCCTCCGGGTCCGTGTACGCCGGGTTGGGGTCCCCCACGGCCTCCGCGAACTCACGGATCTTCTCCCGGCCGACCTCGTACGGGTCGGTGGGCGGGTAGGACCGCCCCACGAAGGACTGGTCGAGCGCCATGGGCTCGGTACCTCCTGGTGTCTGCTGTGGTTGAGCGATGAACGACGGCTCGCGAGCGTTCACCGAGTGGCCGAAACGACGCGAGGCCGCCCCCCGCAGTAGGGGACGGCCTCGTCGTACGAGCCTGTTTTATCGCGTCTCGCGGTGCGCGGTGTGCGCGTTGCAACGCGGGCAGTGCTTCTTCATCTCAAGACGGTCCGGGTTGTTACGCCGGTTCTTCTTGGTGATGTAGTTCCGCTCCTTGCACTCCACGCAGGCCAGCGTGATCTTCGGGCGGACGTCGGTGGCAGCCACGTGAGTGCTCCTTGACGAACGGATGGGACGTTTAACGCAGGAAAGAGTAGCCGATCGAAGGACCGACCCCGCAATCGGCTACTGTCAGTAGCGGTGACCGGACTTGAACCGGTGACACAGCGATTATGAGCCGCTTGCTCTACCGACTGAGCTACACCGCTGTGATGCGATCGGGCCCCGCCTCGCGGCGGGAACCTCTCACACCAGAGCCCCAATACGGAATCGAACCGTAGACCTTCTCCTTACCATGGAGACGCTCTGCCGACTGAGCTATTGGGGCGAGCGATGAAGACATTACACGTCCCACCGCCGATCGCCCAAATCCGTTTCGCGGCACCCGCCCGGCTCTGTACACGCGGACTTCATCCGCCCCTCGCGCCCCATGTTTCCCAACAGCACCGGCCCGGCGGCCGCAGGCAGACGATGGCGAAACACCACTGAACACCGCTGAACACGGCGGAGACCGCAGGGCTGCGGCGGTGGACCCCATCAGTACGACTATTGCGCTCCTCCCCGAAGCCGACCGGTCGCCACCCTAGGCTCGACTCACTCTGCGTGATCTTGCCTCCCAAGCCGTCCAGTTCACAGGAGCGCGATGCCCGACAGCCAGCCGCAGCCGCCCCACTCCTCGTCGGGGTCATCGGGGTCGTCGGGGTCCTCGCCGGAGCAGACCGAGGGCGCCTCCCTGCTGCTGTGCGGGGCGCGGCTCACCGACGGCCGGACCGTGGACGTACGGCTCGGCGAAGGCCGCATCGAGGCGGTCGGCACGGCCGGCAGCCTGGCGTCGGGCGCGGCCGCCGGCCCGGGCGCGCGCACCGCGCGCGTGGACCTGAGCGGCTATCTGCTCCTGCCGGCCCCCGTCGAGCCGCACGCCCACGTCGACACGGCACTCTCCGCCGCCGACGACGGGCCGGCCTCGTACGACCCCCAGGACGTCCAGCGGCGGGCCACCGAGGCGGCTCTGCTGCAGCTCGGGCACGGGGCGACGGCGCTGCGCTCGCACGTCCACGTCGGCGACGTACAGGGCCTGGGCGCGCTGTCGGCGGTGCTCCAGGCGCGGCGGTCGCTGCGCGGGCTGGCCGAGTTGACGACGGTGGCGATGCCGCGCGTGCTGACCGGGCTCGCCGGGGCGGACGGCCTCGCGATGCTGCGGGACGCGGTGAAGATGGGCGCCTCCGTGGTGGGCGGCCGTCCGGACGTGGACCCCGATCCCACGGGGTACGTCGAGGCGGTCCTCGACATCGCCTCCGAGCACGGCTGCCCGGTCGACCTGCACACGGACGGCTCCGACCCCACCCGGCTGGCCCGGCTCGCGGCGATGGCGGGCGGGCTGCGCCCCGGCGTGGCCCTCGGCCCGTGCGGCGGCCTGGGGCGGCTGCCGGCCGAGGTCGCCTCCCGCGCGGCGGACCAGCTCGCGGCGGCCGGGGTGACAGTCGTCTGCCTGCCGCAGGGCGGCTGCGGGGGCGTCGACCGGCCCGGCACGGCTCCCGTACGGCTGCTGCGGGCCGCCGGGGTGCGGATCGCGGCGGGCAGCGGGGCACTGCGGGACGTGGCGAACCCCGTGGGCCGGGGCGACCCGCTGGAGGCGGCGTACCTGCTGGCCTCGCGCGGCGGGCTGCGCGCCGAGGACGCGTACGGCACCGTGAGCTCGGCCGCGCGGGCCGCGCTCGGGCTTCCCGAGGTGCGCGTCGAGGCGGGCTTCCCGGCCGAGCTTCTCGCCGTACGCGGCGACCGCCTC
This sequence comes from Streptomyces sp. NPDC002845, assembly GCF_053591955.1. NCBI lineage: Bacteria > Bacillati > Actinomycetota > Actinomycetes > Kitasatosporales > Streptomycetaceae > Streptomyces > Streptomyces sp. NPDC002845. The sequence continues at coordinate 100,148 of NZ_JBSFUU010000024.1, forward strand.
GCGGGGGCGCTCTCGCTGGCGTACAGCCGGATCGTGGTGCACCGGGGGCGCGTGGTGGCGCGGACGAGCGCGGTACGGGAGTACTGCAACTCGGCGGCGGCCACGGGGCTGGATCTGCCTCGGCAGGGGCGGGGGGAGCCGTCGTAGGACGGACGGTATTCGTCGGGCGGTTGTTCGCTGGGCGGGTTGTTCGTTGGGCGTTCCTGGAGGCGTGCCCCACACATGCCCCACGCGCGCGTGGGTGCGTTTTCGTGCCCCACACGCGCGTGGGGCAGTGGGGCATGTGTGGCGCGGGTTGGCGCGTTGTCCGTGGGGCGGACTCGTCCGGCCGGGCGTACGGTCTGAAACATGCGCATTGTCATTGCTGGAGGTCATGGTCAGATCGCGCTGCGGCTGGAGCGGTTGCTCGCCGCGCGCGGGGACGAGGTCGCGGGGATCATCCGCAGCGCCGAGCAGGGCGACGATCTGCGGGCGGCCGGTGCCGAACCGGTGGTGTGCGACCTGGAGTCGGCCTCGGTGGAGGAGGTCGACGCTCATCTGCGGGGCGCGGACGCGGCCGTCTTCGCGGCGGGTGCGGGCCCGGGCAGCGGGGTGGCCCGCAAGGACACGGTGGACCGTGGCGCGGCGGTTCTCTTCGCGGACGCGGCGGAGCGGGCCGGGGTGCGCCGGTATGTGGTGGTGTCGTCGATGGGCGCGGACCCGGAGCACTCCGGCGACGAGGTCTTCGACGCGTATCTGCGGGCCAAGGGCGCGGCCGACGCGTATGTACGGAGCCGTCCGTCCCTGGACTGGACGATCCTGCGCCCCGGGATGCTGACGAACGACGCCGGCACCGGTCTCGTACGCCTGGAGGCCTCCACCGGCCGGGGCCCGGTCCCTCGCGACGACGTGGCCGCCGTCCTCGCGGAACTGCTGGACACCCCGGCCACGGCCGGTCTGACCCTGGAGCTGATCAGCGGTTCGGCGCCGGTGTCGGTGGCCGTGAAGGCGGTCGCGGGGAACTGACGGTCCACGACCGGCGTATCGCCGGTACGGCCGTCAGAACAGCGGGAGTTGCCCGGGGAACTCGGAAACGGCGTACCCGTCCAGCGCCGGTTGGGCCGCCCCGATCTCCGCCAGTCGGCGCGAACCCGGGCACGACACCAGTCCACCACTCGCCCCCGGCGGATCGTGCCGCGCGAACCGCCCGGCGACCACAGCGATCTCGCGACGGCACTCGGGACAGCTTCTGCGACGCGATGACATGGGGTCAGTGTGCCCGGTGCGTGAGGTGATGCACCGGGGGCGGGACGATGCGGCCGTTCGTAGCGCGCCCCTTCGCACCGCCTCTTCGCAGCACCGCCTCTTCGGTTCCGTTCGTATACGAAGGAGCCCCCTCCGGATCTGCTCTCGCAGTCCCGGAGGGGGCTCCTCAACGTGGCGGCGCCAGGATTCGAACCTGGGTAGGCTAAGCCGACGGATTTACAGTCCGCTCCCATTGGCCACTCGGGCACACCGCCTGGGGTTGCTGCCCTTCGAACCGATTTTCGGCGGTGCTCCGTGGCAACGACGTAAACGATACCTGATGCTCGGGGGTGCTTCGCCACCCGATTGATCAGCGCCGGGAGGGGCGGGGGTGGCTAGGCTTATGCGGATGCGGCCCGGGTCCCATGCCGGGCTTCGGTGACCGTCTTCGATTCGCACCCGACAGAACCCGATGCACCTCGATGCACCCCGATACAAGGAGCCACAGGACATGGCCGACTCCAGTTTCGACATCGTCTCGAAGGTCGAGCGGCAGGAGGTCGACAACGCCCTCAACCAGGCCGCCAAGGAGATCTCGCAGCGCTACGACTTCAAGGGCGTGGGTGCGTCGATCTCGTGGTCCGGCGAGAAGATCCTCATGGAGGCGAACTCCGAGGACCGGGTGAAGGCCATCCTCGACGTCTTCCAGTCCAAGCTGATCAAGCGCGGGATCTCCCTGAAGGCGCTGGACACGGGCGAGCCCCAGCTGTCCGGCAAGGAGTACAAGATCTTCGCGTCGATCCAGGAGGGCATCTCCCAGGAGAATGCCAAGAAGGTGACGAAGATCATCCGAGACGAGGGCCCGAAGGGCGTGAAGGCCCAGGTGCAGGGTGACGAGCTGCGCGTCAGCTCCAAGAGCCGCGACGACCTCCAGGCCGTCATCGCCCTCCTGAAGGGCAAGGACTTCGACTTCGCGGTGCAGTTCGTCAACTACCGGTGATCAGGGGCTGACGAGCACCCCGGACGTCATCAACTCCGTGAGGCCCACGAGGAAGGGCGGGCACCCGATGGCACCAACGGTGCCGGCAGACCGAGGTGCCCGCCCTTCCCGCCTGCTGGCTGCAGGGTCGGAAGTTCGGAAGAAGCTCGGAAGTACGACGTCAGCGTCGGGAGTGGCCGAAGAGGAGCCGGTAGGCGATCAGCAGCACGAGGGAGCCGCCGATGGCCGCCGCCCAGGTGGCGCCGTCGTAGAACTCCTTGCTGATGGGGTGGTCGAGCCAGCGGGCCGATATCCAGCCGCCGATGAAGGCGCCGGCGACGCCGATGAGGGTCGTGCCGATGAAGCCGCCAGGGTCGCGGCCCGGCAGCAGGAACTTGGCGATGGCTCCGGCCAACAGCCCCAGAATGATCCAGCTGATGATGCCCATACCGTGAACGTGCCTTTCCGTGCTGTGGCTGTGCTGTGCTCCCGCTCCGGCCAGGCTGTGCTCATCCGTGCCGTACAGGTGCGTGCCGCTCGTCTCGCTTGTCCCTGGTGGGACGGTTTGTTGGTGTCGTGTTGTCGTGAAGGACGTCTCCGCAGTCTCTGCCGGTTGCACTGATCAGTAAGGTTCGGCGCATGGCACCGTCCGGCGGGAACACCCAGCAACTGCGGCGCACGCTCGGCGTCGGGGACGCGGTCGTCATCGGTCTCGGGTCGATGGTCGGCGCGGGCATCTTCGCCGCCCTGGGGCCCGCGGCACGGGCGGCCGGGACCGGGCTGCTGCTCGGCCTCGGGGTCGCCGCCGTGGTCGCGTACTGCAACGCCATGTCCTCGGCACGGCTGGCCGCCGTCCACCCCGCGTCGGGCGGCACGTACGTGTACGGGCGCGAGCGGCTCGGGGACTTCTGGGGGTATCTGGCCGGCTGGTCGTTCGTCGTGGGCAAGACGGCCTCGTGCGCGGCGATGGCACTCACCGTGGGCGCGTATGTCTGGCCGGACCAGGCGCACGCCGTGGCCGTCGCCGCGGTGGTGGCGCTGACCGCGGTGAACTACGGCGGCGTCCAGAAGTCGTCCTGGCTGACGCGGGCGATCGTGGCTGTGGTGCTGGCGGTCCTCGCTTCCGTGGTGGTCGTGTCTCTGGGGTCCGGCGAGTCCGACCCCGGGCGGCTGGACATCGGGCTCTCCGACGGCGCGGGCGGCGTGCTGCAGGCGGCCGGTCTGCTGTTCTTCGCGTTCGCCGGGTACGCGCGGATCGCGACCCTCGGCGAGGAGGTACGGGATCCGGCGCGCACCATCCCGCGCGCGATCCCGCTCGCGCTGGGCATCGCGCTGGTCGTGTACGCGGCTGTGGCCGTCGCTGTCCTTTCCGTGCTGGGGTCGGGTGGGCTCGGGGACGCCTCGGCTCCGCTGGCCGACGCGGTGCGTGCGGCCGGTGTGCCGGGGCTCGTTCCCGTGGTGCGGGTGGGCGCCGCCGTGGCCGCGCTCGGGTCGCTGCTGGCGCTCATCCTGGGCGTCTCGCGGACGACCCTCGCCATGGCCCGGGACCGGCATCTGCCCGGTGCCCTGGCCGCTGTGCACCCTCGGTTCCAGGTACCGCACCGGGCAGAACTGGCTGTGGGCACCGTGGTCGCCGTCCTGGCCGCCACCGCCGATGTGCGGGGCGCGATCGGTTTCTCCTCCTTCGGTGTACTCGCGTACTACGCCATCGCCAACGCCTCGGCCTGGACGCTGAGTTCGGCTCCCGCTTCCCGGGTCGTGCCCGTGGTCGGGCTCGTCGGGTGCGTGACCCTGGCCTTCGCGCTGCCGGGGGTGTCGGTGGCCGTGGGCGCGGCCGTCCTGAGCGTGGGGGCGGTCGCGTACGGCGTACGGCACTGGTGGGGTTCGCGGGGGCGGGCGAGCGGAGCCTGAGCGAGCGGACGGAGCCTGAGCGAGCGGGCTCAGGAGGTCGGCACGACCGCCGTACGTATGCGGAACTCGGCCCAAGGCGCCAGGTCCGTCCCGTCGTTGGGCTCGGCGTACCAACCCGTACCGTCGATCCAGGCACGCAGCCACTCGGCGAGGCTGGGCGCGTCCACGTACCAGGCGTGGTCGGCGTCGTCGGCGTTCGGCTCGAACAGCAGGACCGTGCCCTCGGGGCTGTGGCAGTCCACGCACGCGTACATCGCGCAGCCCCAGTGGGATATCGGCAGGACGCCCTCGGGCCAGGGCCAGTCGGGGTCCTTGCGGCCGCTCTCGCGGTTGGCGAGGTACTGCGGGACGGCGGCGGGCTCGTCGGCGGGCGGGCTGTCGAGCAGGGGCAACAGACCGTACTCCGGGCCGAATCCACCATCACCTATACGCAGATAGAGCGCGGCGAGCAGCCGCGGCAGGGCGAAGCCCAGGGCAGACTCGGCGCGGGCGAGCGTGTCCGCGGCCACGGGCGCGGGAAGTGAAGGCCAGCCCCACGGGCGGGTGGTGCGGGCCTCTGCCTCCACCCTGTCCAGCAACTGCTCGATCTCGGTCATGGATTCATGATGCAGGCCACCACTGACAATCGGGCGGGCTGTGGATAAGTGAGCGGGCGCTCAGGCGAGGTGGACGTCGATGCGATTCCCGTCGAGGAAGGCGAGGAGTTCCTCGAACGTCAGGGGACGGTAGCCGGCATGAGGGGTGACGCCGAGGCACATGCGTGCGACCTCCGCGTCGTGCCAGACGAGGGTGAAGGGCCACGCCGCACCCCATCGGCCGGAGAGGCAGTCGTCGAGGGCCGGGTAGTTCCTGCCGAAGTATCCGCCGGGCCCGTTCACCGCTTCACCGATCGCGCAGAAGAAGCCAGGTTCGTCGGTGATGTGGCGGCCGTCGAGGTGGTACGTGGCTCCGGCGGGCGCGTCCGGTTGTCCGTACTCGTGGTTGGCCAGGGCTGTGCCGAGCCAGAAGTCACGGCCGTCCGGACCGCACGCGGCCCAGCGGTTGGGCTCGGGCGGGCGTCCGCTCCCCCACAACTCCCAGACCTCCTCGGCCGCGGTGGGCGGTCGCTCCGACCAGGGTTCAAGAGTGAGGTCGACCAGACCGCGGCCGCGCGCCGACGGAATCCACGCGGTCAGCTCGCCCTCGACCGCCGACTGGACCACCCTGCCGCGGGCGTCGATCCGCAGCAGCTTGGCGTGCCCGAGGTCCTCCTCCCCCGCGTCCAGCGCGGACCGCAGGGCTCCTCGCGGGGTACAGCCGAGCAGTCGCAGCGGGGGCTCGACCGGTTCGGGGTGTTCCTCACGGACGTACGCCAAGTCCCTGCAGGTGCCCAGCCGTTCGTCTGCCGCCCCGAGCAGTCGGTAGCCGGGCGACAGGGGTGGGCACTGCGGATAGTCGTACGCGTTGTCGTCGGGCGCGGCTCCTTCGACCGTGATGTCCAGCAGGGAGAGATCACGTGCGCACGGGCGGTCGCCGAGGACGCGTACCTCCTCCAGGCACCACTCCCCGACCTGCTCCCCCTTCTTGTCGAGGATGCCCAGGACGAGAGGGCCGAGCGGTGCCGAGCCCTCGGTACGCGCGCGCGAGAGGGCCGTTTTCAACTCGCCCTCGGGGGCGCAGCCCAGGAGTTCGTACGTGCCGCGCGCGGGCGGGCGTGGATCGGCGAAGAGGTCCTGGGCGTCCGCGCACAGGGCCCATGTCTCCTCGTTGCCGTCCTCCCCGTCGTACTCGGCTTCCGCGTCGTACGACAGTAGGACGTACTTCGGCCGCTCCACGCGTGTGTGCCCCTCCCCCTCGCCGTGCTACCAGCGCTGCGTGAACGGCTGGTCCGTGGGCACGATTTCGCGTCCCAGGGGGAGCAGTGAGACCGGGATGAGCTTGAAGTTGGCGATACCGAACGGGATGCCGATGATCGTGACGCACAGCGCGATGCCCGTGGCGATGTGGGCCAGCGCGAGCCACCAGCCCGCCAGGATCAGCCACAGGACATTGCCGAGACAGGAGGGCGCGCCCGCGTCCCGGCGCTCGACCGTCGTGTACCCGAAGGGCCACAGGGCGTAGACGCCGATCCGGAACGCCGCTAGGCCGAATGGGATACCGATGATCGTGATGCAGAGCAGCACACCCGCGAGCAGGTAGCCGAGAAACAGCCAGAATCCGCTCAGGACGAGCCAGATGACGTTCAGGATTGTCTTCACTGGTGGCTACCTGCCATGTTCTCGAGACGGGCGATGCGCTCCGCCATGGGGGGATGTGTGGAGAACATCTTGGAGAGTCCCTGGCCCGGACGGAAGGGGTTCGCGATCATCATGTGACTCGCGGTCTCGATGCGGGGCTCCGGGGGCAGCGGGAGCTGCTTGGTGCCCGCCTCGAGCTTGCGCAGGGCGCTGGCGAGGGCGAGGGGATCGCCGGTCAGCCGGGCGCCGGAGGCGTCCGCCTGGTACTCCCTGGAGCGGCTGATCGCGAGTTGGATGAGCGTCGCGGCCAGCGGGCCCAGGATCATGATCAGCAGCATGCCGAGCAGGCCGGGACCGTCGTCGTCATCGGATCGGCCGATCGGGATCAGCCAGGCGAAGTTCACCATGAACATGATCACGGAGGCGAGGGCTCCGGCGACCGACGAGATCAGGATGTCGCGGTTGTAGACGTGGCTGAGCTCGTGGCCGATGACGCCGCGCAGTTCGCGCTCGTCGAGGATCCGGAGGATCCCGTCGGTGCAGCACACCGCCGCGTTGCGCGGATTGCGGCCCGTCGCGAAGGCGTTGGGCGCCTCCGTCGGGGAGATGTACAGGCGCGGCATGGGCTGGCGGGCCTGGGTGGAGAGCTCCCGGACCATGCGGTACAGAGTCGGGGCCTCGAACTCGCTCACCGGACGGGCGCGCATCGCGCGTAGAGCCAGCTTGTCGCTGTTCCAGTACGCGTACGCGTTGGTGCCGATCGCGATGAACACAGCGACGACGAGGCCCATACGCCCGAAGAGGCTGCCGATGACGATGATGAGTGCGGACAGCCCCCCGAGGAGTACGGCGGTCCTGAGCCCGTTGTGCCGGCGGTGCACGGTACGCCCTCCAAGTGGTGCGGCAGGGGAACCCTTTGCTTGCGATGCTGTTGACTCCACTTCTCAGTGGACCCTCCCGAACTGGTCAACGCCAGGCGGGAGGCACTAGTTCCCTTGTGCACGCGTGACGGCGCCCGTGAGCCGTCCGGGTGACACCTGTGGGGCCCCAGGGCACACGCGCGTGGGATCCGGTTGGCCCACACGCGCGTGCGGTATGCCGTACGAGGCTCAGAAGAGGCCGGTGTCCGCGAAACGCAGGACCAGCTGGGGTGCCCCGGAGAGGGCGATGGCGACGACGCCGGTCAGGGCCATGGTGGCGGTCAGGGGTGCCGGGACGAGGTGCCGCTCGGCTGCGCCCTCGGGGGCACGGAACAGCAGGGCCGTCCACTGAAGGTAGTAGAAGAGCGCGATCACGACATTGACGGCCATCACCACGGCGAGCCAGCCGAGGCCCGCGTCGACGGCCGCAGAGAAGACAGTGACCTTGGCGAAGAGGCCGATGATGCCCGGCGGCAGCCCGGCGAGGCAGAGCAGGAAGAAGGCCAGGAGCAGCGCGGTCAGGGGGCTCGCCGCGTACAGGCCGCGGTAGTCGCTGACGCGGTTCAGGGCCTTCGTACGGCCGACAAGGGCGGCCACGGCGAAGGCGCCGAGGTTCACGACCGCGTACATCAGGGCGTAGGCGACGGTGGAGCCGATGGCCTTCCCGGCGTCGTCGGAGTACGCGGCTGCGGCGATCGGCACCAGCAGGTAGCCGGCCTGGCCGACAGAGGACCAGGCGAGCAGCCGTACCGCGCTGTACGCGCGCGTGGCCTGCTGGCGGAGGGCACCGACGTTGCCGACGGTCATGGTGAGAGCGGCCAGCACGGCGAGAGCCGGGCCCCAGACGTCGGCGTACGACGGGAAGGCGACGACGGTGACGAGGATCAGCCCGGAGAAGCCGACCGCCTTACCGACGACCGACAGGTAGGCGGCCACCGGCAGGGGCGCTCCTACGTAGGTGTCGGGCACCCAGAAGTGGAAGGGCACAGCGGCCGTCTTGAAGGCGAAGCCGATGAGGGTGAGGACGACGCCGGCCTGGGCGAGCGTGTGGAGCTGGCCGTCGACGTTCTGGATCCGGTCGGCGATCTCGGTGAGGTACAGGGTGCCCGTGGAGGCGTACACGAAGCTGATGCCCATCAGGCTCACGGCGGTGGCCGTCACCGACGACAGGAAGAACTTCAGGGCCGCTTCGGAGGAGCGCCTGTCGCCGTGCTTGATGCCGACGAGGGCGAAGGCGGGCAGGGAGGCGACCTCCAGGGCGACGACGAGGGTCGCGAGATCGCGGGAGGCGGGCAGGAGGGCGGCGCCCGCGGCGGAGGAGAGCAGCAGGAACCAGAACTCCCCTTCGGGGAGTTCCCTGGCCGCGTCCTTCAGGGCCGTCATCGACAGCAGGGCGGCGAGGAGGGCGCCACCGAGGACCAGGAACTGGATGACGAGCGTGAACCGGTCCGCCGTGTAGCTGCAGACCCCCGCGTCGCCTGTCAGGCAGAACGTGGAGCCGTCGCCGTCCAGGAGGGGCAGCAGCGCGAGCGTGGCGGCGGTGAGGCCCGCCACCGACACCCAGCCGAGCAGCGCCTTCCTGGTGTCGCCCACGAAGAGGTCGGCGACGAGCACGGCGAGTCCGACGACCGCCGCGATGGTGGGCGGCGCGATCACGAGCCAGTCGACGGACTGGACCACGGACTGGGCCAGGGAGCTCATCGGATGCCTCCTGCGAAGAGCTGCTGCACGGCCGGGTCGGTCAGGCCGAGGAGGGCCGCGGGCCAGAGGCCGGCGAGGACGGTGAGGACGACGAGCGGGGTCCAGGCGGCGAACTCGTACGACTGGACGTCGGCCAGCTTCGGCCCTTCCTGCGGGACCACGCCCATGCAGACCCGGCGGACCACGATCAGCATGTACGCGGCGGTGAGCAGCGTGCCGAACGCGGCGATCGCCATAAAGGTGAGGAAGGCCGGGCGGCTGAGGTCGTCGGCGGGGTCGAACGCGCCGAACAGCGCCAGCATCTCCCCCCAGAACCCGGCGAGGCCCGGCAGCCCGAGCGAGGCGACGGCGGCGAAGGCGAGCAGGCCGCCGAGGCGCGGGGCCTTGCCGTAGAGGGCGGCACCGGTCTCCTGCGCGAGGGTGTCCAGGTCGGTCGTGCCGGTGCGGTCCTTCAGCGCGCCGACCAGGAAGAAGAGGAGGCCGGTGATGAGGCCGTGGGCGATGTTGGCGAACAGCGCGCCGTTCACGCCGGTCGGGGTCATCGTCGCGATGCCGAGCAGCACGAAGCCCATGTGGCCGACGGAGGAGTAGGCGATGAGGCGCTTGAGGTCGCCCTTCGCACCCTGCTTGGCGAGGGCGAGGCAGGCCAGCGAACCGTAGATGATCCCGACGACGGCGAAGGCCGCGAGGTACGGGGCGAAGGTGCGGAAACCGTCGGGCGTGATCGGCAGCAGGATCCGCACGAACCCGTACGTGCCCATCTTCAGCAGGACGCCGGCCAGCAGGACCGAGCCGACGGTCGGTGCGGCGGTGTGGGCGTCCGGCAGCCAGCTGTGCAGCGGCCACATCGGCGTCTTGACCGCGAGCCCGATTCCAACTGCCAAAACGGCGGTGACCTGCACGGATGTGGTCAGCGACCGGCCGTTGTCAGTGGCGAGTGCCATCATGTCGAATGTGCCGGACTTGAGGCCGATGAGCAGCAGGCCCAGCAGCATGACGACGGAGCCGAGCAGCGTGTAGAGGATGAACTTCCAGGCGGCCCGGGTCCGTTGCTCACCGCCCCAGCGGGCGATGAGGAAGTACATCGGGATGAGGACCATCTCGAACGCGAGGAAGAACAGCAGAAGGTCGAGGACGGCGAAAGTGGCGAGGGTGCCGGACTCGAGGACGAGCAGCAGTGAGACGAAGGCCTTCGGGGTCGGGCCCGCGGGCATCTTGGAGTAGGAGTACAGCGCGCAGAGGAAGGTCAGCAGCGCGGTCAGGACCAGAAGGGGGAGGGAAATGCCGTCGACGCCGAGGTGGATGCGCACGTCGAGTGCGGGGATCCAGCTGATGTCCGTGCTGGCCTGCATCGTCGACGGCTGGTCGTGGTCGAAGCCGAGCGCGAGGACGATCGCGGCGATGAGTACCGCGCCGGTCACGGTCACGCCGTGGCGCAGCACGGCCTGCTCGGGCGACTTCCCCTTCAGTCCGGGCGGGGCAGGCAGGAGAGCGGCGGCGGCGCCGAGGAGCGGGCCGACGACGAGGAACGCGAGAAGGAACTGCATCACGGACTCGTTGATATCGATCACGCCTGCTCACGCTCCCGTGGCGACGACGAGGACGGCGACCACCAGGACGACGGTGCCGGCGAGCAGCGCGCTCACATAGGTCTGCACATTGCCGGTCTGGGCACGCCGTACGACGTCGCCCAGCAAGCGGGGTAGGGCGCCCGCACCGCGTACGTAGGTGTCGACGACCTCGCGGTCGAGGAACCGGACGAGACTCGCTCCGGCCTGGACCGGGCGGACGAAGAGGGCCGCGTACACGGCGTCGAGGTGGAAGCCGACGGCCGCGTGGCGGTGCAGCGGGCCGAGCAGGAGACGGCCCGGGTCCGCCGGGTCGGGCGCCGAGGCCACGTCGCCGTAGGCGGGGGCGTGGCTGGCAATGGCCTCGGCCTCGACGAGGGCGGCGTCGCCCTCGGGGTGGGCCGCGACCGCTCCCAGCGGTACGCGGGCCGCGAGCGCGGTGGTGTGCTGCCAGGCGCCGTAGGTCACGAGTCCGCCGACCAGGGCGAGGCCCGTGCCGAGGACGGACGTGGTGAGGGTCGGGGTCAGGTCGTTGCCGTCGAACCAGTCGGGCAGCAGGCCGTAGGTGATGCCGAGGGCGAGTGACGGCACCGCGAGGACCCACAGCACGGCGTTCATCGCGAGCGGTTGCCTGCCGTGGTCGGGGGCCTCCACGCCCCGGCCGCGGAAGGCGAGCAGCCACAGGCGGGTCGCGTACGCGGCGGTGAGGAGAGCGGTGACCAGGCCGGAGACGAGGACGATCCAGCCCGCGGCGCCGGGGGCGTGTTCGGTCTGGCCGGTGGCGACGTGCTCGGCGGCGACGAGGACAGCCTCTTTGGAGAAGAAGCCAGCGAAGGGCGGGATCGCGGCGAGGGCGAGCAGCGCCACGGTCATCGTCCAGTAGGCGTCGGGGACGCGGGCGCGCAGGTTGGTCATGCGGGACATGGCGGCCAGCGAGTTGGTGCCGGCGGCGTGGATGATCACGCCGGCCGCGAGGAACAGCAGCGCCTTGAAGGCTCCGTGCGTGAGGAGGTGGAAGACGGCGGCTCCGCGGTCGCCGACGGCGAGGGCGCCGGCCATGTAGCCGAGCTGGCCGGTCGTCGAGTAGGCGAGGACGCGCTTGATGTCGTCCTGGGCGAGCGCGGCGAGGGCCGAGCCGGCCATCGTGACCGCGGCCATGACGGCGAGGACGACCAGGGCGGTCGAGGAGGCGGCGAAGACCGGGAGGAGCCGGGCGATGAAGTAGACACCGGCGGCGACCATCGTCGCGGCGTGGATCAGCGCGGAGACGGGCGTGGGGCCCGCCATCGCGTCGGGGAGCCAGGTGTGCAGCGGGAACTGTGCCGACTTGCCCGCCACACCGGCGAGGAGCAGCAGGGCGATCAGCGTCGGGTGGTCGAGTCCGTCGCTCGCGACGTCACCGAGGATCGTCGTGATGCGGAAGGACCCGGCGTCGGCGGCGAGCGCGAACAGACCGATCAGGAAGGGGACATCACCGAGCTTGGTGACCAGGAATGCCTTCAGGGAGGCGGCGCGGGCCTCCGGGGTCTCCCAGTAGTGGCCGACCAGGAAGTACGAGCAGATGCCCATGATCTCCCAGCCGACCAGGAGCACCATCAGGTCGCCGGAGTAGACGACGAGGAGCATCGCGGAGGTGAAGAGGGAGACGAGAGCGGCGTACGAAGGGTAGCGCGGGTCGTCGCGCAGGTAACCCGTCGAGTAGATCTGCACGCTGGTCGCGACCAGGCCGACCAGGACGGCGACGAGGGCGGCGAAGCCGTCGATGTGCAGGGCGAGTTCGATGGGTACCGAGCCGGTGGGCGTGAGCTCGGTGGCGGCGTCGACGGCCTGGTCGCCGCCCTGGCGTACGGCGACCAGCACGGCGAGGGCGAAGGCCGTGAGGGTCGGCAGGACGGCGAGGGGGCGGACGAAGCCGGGGGCCGTGCGGCCCAGGAGCAGGCCGGCCGCGGCGCCCAGGAACGGAAGGAGGGGGACGAGGACAGCGAGGGTGGTCGTGGTCACGCGGTGGCCTCAGCCTTCTCGGCCGCGCGGGCTTCGCTGTCGGGGCTGTCGGTTTCGGGGCCCTCGGCGGTGTCGCGGAGCTTGTCGATGTCCGCGGTGCCGCGGTTGCGGTGGACGGCGAGGACGATCGCCAGGCCGATGCCGATCTCGGCGGCGGCGATGGCGATGGTGAACAGGGTCAGGGCCTGGCCGGAGTGCAGGGTTTCCTCGGCGGCCTGGCTGAGCCAGACGTCGAAGGCGACGAGGTTCAGGTTGACGGCGTTGAGCATCAGCTCGACGGACATCAGGACCAGGATCGCGTTGCGGCGGGCGAGGACGCCGTAGAGGCCCGTGCAGAAGAGGAGGGCGGACAGCACGGCGGGATAGGCGAGGTGCATCAGCGGGTCCCTTCCTCGTCTGCCTTGCCGTCCGCCTTGCCGCTCCGGGCGCTCTCGGCGCTCCGGGTGGCCGGGACGGTGGATGCGGGCGCCGGGGTCGTGTTCGTCTTCGCCGCCTTGCGGGAGAGGACGATCGCGCCGACCAGGGCGGCGAGGAGGAGGACGGAGAGTGCCTCGAAGGGGAGGACCCAGTTCTGGAAGAGGGCCCTGCCGGTGACCGCCGTGGTTCCGGCGGCGGGGCCGTCGAGGTCGATCCAGGTCGCGCGGAAGGCGTCGACGACAACCCAGATCAGGGCGGCGGCCGAGGCGACCGCCACGGTGAGGGCGGCCCAGCGGTTGCCGGAGTCGGCGTCCGGGGAGCGGCCGATGGGGGCCTTGGTGAGCATCAGACCGAAGAGGAGGAGAACGACGACGGAACCGACGTAGATGAGGACCTGCACCCAGGCGATGAACTCGGCCGTGAGCAGGAGGTATTCGACGGCGAGGCCGCCGAGGGTCACCACCAGCCACAGGGCGGCGTGCACCAGCTGCCGGGTGGTGACGGTGACGATCGCGGCGCCGAAGGTGACCAGGCCGACGAGGAGGAAGGCGATCTCGACGCCGGTCGGTGAGAGAAAGCCGTGGGTTGCGGCGGCGGCCTCGGTCGTCGTGGCGCGGGCCGCCGTGGCCGTGACATGCGACGCCGCCGTGACGGCGACTGCGGCGAGGCTCACGACTCTCCCTCCTGCGACTTGGGGCCGGGACCGGGTTCGGGTTCGGGCCGCGGCTGCGGTTGGGGGGCGGGCCCGGAGTCACGGCCCGCCTGCGGCGTGCGGGCGGGACCGGACCCGGGCTCGCCCTCCGGCTTCCGGGCCGGACCACGCTCGGGCTCCGCCTGCGCCTTCGGGGCCGGACCCCGCTCGGCCTCCGCCTGCGGTTCGAGGTCGCGCTCCGGCCCCACCTGCGCCCCACGGGCGGGACCCGACCCGGGCTCACCCTGCGGCTTCCGGACCTCGGGCCCGGGCCTGGCCACAGCCCCCCGCTTGGCCTCGGACTCTGGCTTGGCCCCGGACGCTGGCGTGGCTCTGCCGCTCGGGTCTGTTGTGGGTTCGGGCGGGGTGGCGGGGCTCGGCTTGGGTTCGGTGGCTGGCTTGGGCTCCGGGTTGGGCTCGGTGCCGGGGGTCGGTTTGGGGGTGGGGCGGGTGGATGCGAGTTTGTCGGCGGTTTTGCGGGCGGTGGTGAGTTCCTTGGGTTCTTCCGCGCCGGGGTCGAGGGCGGGTGGGGCCGGGACGGTCCACATCCACTCGCGGAGCTTGTCGCGTTCGTGGGTGAGGTCGCGGATGTCGGTCTCGGCGTACTCGAACTCCGGGGACCAGAAGAGGGCGTCGAAGGGGCAGACCTCGATGCAGATACCGCAGTACATGCAGAGGGAGAAGTCGATGGCGAAGCGGTCGAGGACGTTGCGGCTGCGCTCGCGGCCGCCGGGGGCGGCGGGCGGGACCGTCTCCTTGTGGGAGTCGATGTAGATGCACCAGTCAGGGCACTCTCGGGCGCACAGCATGCAGACCGTGCAGTTCTCCTCGAAGAGGCCGATGACGCCACGGGTGCGGGGCGGCAGGTCGGGCTGGACGTCCGGGTACTGATCGGTGACGGTCTTCCTCGTCATCGTGCGGAGGGTGACGGCCAGGCCCTTGGCCAGGCCGGAGCCGGGGATCGGGGCCATTAGAGGAACACCACCTTGACGATGCCGGTGAGGGCGATCTGGGCGAGGGAAAGGGGGACGAGGAGGGTCCAGGAGAGCTTCTGGAGCTGGTCCTCGCGCAGGCGGGGGTAGGTGACGCGGAGCCAGATGATGACGAAGGCCAGGACGGCCGTCTTCAGCAGGGTCCAGACCCAGCCGAGGCCGTCGGCGCCCCACGGGCCGTGCCAGCCGCCCAGGAAGAGGACGGTGGTCAGGCCGCACAGGATGACGATTCCGGCGTACTCGGCGAGGAGGAACAGGGCGAAGCGGAGGCCGGTGTACTCGGTGTACGCGCCGAAGATGATCTCCGAGTCGGCGACCGGCATGTCGAACGGCGGGCGCTGGAGTTCGGCGAGGCCGGCGATGAAGAAGACGAGCGCGCCGGTGATCTGCCAGGGCAGCCACCACCACTCGAAGGCGTCGACGATGCCGAGCAGGGAGACCGTGCCCGCCGCCATCGCGACCGAGGCGGCGGCCAGCAGCATCGGGAGTTCGTACGCAAGGAGCTGGGCGGCGGTGCGGAGGCCGCCGAGGAGGGAGAACTTGTTGGCGGAGGCCCAGCCGGCCATGAGTGAGCCGAGGACGCCCACGCCCATCACGGCGAGGACGAAGAAGATGCCCGCGTCGATGACCACGCCGACCGCGCCCTCGCCCGGGCCGATGGGGATGGCGAGGAGGACGAGGAGGTAGGGGAGGAGCGCGACCGCCGGGGCGAGCTGGAAGATACGGCGGTCGGCGCCCGCCGGGACCACGTCTTCCTTCTGCGCGAACTTCACGCCGTCCGCGACGAGTTGGGCCCAGCCGTGGAAGCCGCCGGCGTACATGGGGCCGAGGCGGCCCTGCATATGGGCCATGACCTTGTGTTCCGTCTGACCGATGATCAGGGGGAAGGTCAGGAAGACGACGAAGACGAGGAGGAGTCGCAGGGCGACGTCGAGAACGTCGTTCACTGCGTGCCTCCTGAGGGGTCCTCGCTGGCCGGGTCTTCGCTGGTGGGGTCTGCGGTGGTGGGGTCTGCGGTGGTGGGGTCTGCGGTGGTGGGCGGTTCGGGTGCTGGATTTTCGGGCGTAGGGTCGGTGTCCTTCGTGTCCGCTTCCGGGCCCGGCGGCGGTGGGGTCGGTTCGTCGAAGGCCGGGCGGGCGTGGTGCCACGGGGCGTCGGCGCTGCGGGGCGCGGCCGAGGAGGTGCCCGTACCACCGGACTCTGGCTTGCCGGACTCCGCCTCGCCGGACTCCGCCCGCTGGCTCGCCGAGCCCTCGCCCGCGGTGCGGGACCGGCGTGGGCGCGCAGGGGCGGCAGGCGGCTCAGCCGCGGGTGCCGGTTCCGCGGGTGCCGCCGCCTGGCTGGCCGAGCCCTCGCTAGCACTCCGCGTACGCCGGGGTGGGGCCGGGGCCTCTGCCGCCTGGCCGGCCGAGCCTTCGGCGGCCGTGCGGGTACGGCGTACGGGGCGTTCCCCAGCCGCGCCACCGGCACCACCGGCACCAGTCGCCCCCCGCGCGCCCGCCGCCCGTCCCGCACCCCGCGCCGGGCGAGCCGGGGCCGGAGGCAGCTGGCCCTTGAGAGGGCCCCACTCGTTCGGGTCGGGGACGCCCGGTGGGAGCATCTGGCGGCGCTTGGGGGCGCCGTGGGCCGCGCCCGCCGCAGGCTCCCCCGGTTCCTTGGCTCCGGGCCAGGCCTTGGCGACGCGGGCGGCGAGGACGAAGTCCTTGCGCAGGGGGTGGCCCTCGAAGCTCTCGGGGAGGAGGAGGTGCTCCAGGCCGGGGTGGTCCTCGAAGCGGACGCCGAACATTTCGTGGGTCTCACGCTCGTGCCAGGCGGCGCCCGCGTAGACACCGACCGCGGTCGGCAGTACGGGCGCCGAGTGCGGCACCGTCGTACGGAGGAGGAGACGGCGGACCGGGGACAGCGCGACGACGTGGGCCGCGACGCGGAAGCCGGTGCCCGGTTCGTCGACGGCGCTCAGCCAGTCGAAGTAGGTGCAGTCCAGTTCCGTGCGGGCGGTCTCCAGTGCCGTGGTCCAGGATGCGGACGGAACGTCCACGGTGAGGACCTCGTACGACTCCTCGGCCGTGGCCTCGGGGCCGAAGAGTTCCTCGACGGGTGCGGGCAGCCAACCGGTCACCGGTCCCCCTCCCCGGCCCCCGCAGTCTCCGATGCCGAATGCCCCTCTGTCGCCTCCGGCCCCTTCACCAGCCCGCTCTGCAACGCCGCCGCCGAAGGCCGTCCCGACCCCCCGTTCCCACTCCCGTACCCGTACCGCTCCCCCAGCGACTCCCGCGCGATCTTCTCCTGGAGCTTCAGGATGCCCTGGAGCAGCGCCTCCGGCCGGGGCGGGCAACCCGGCACATACACGTCCACCGGGATGATCTGGTCGACGCCCTTCGTCACCGAGTACGAGTCCCAGTAAGGGCCGCCGCAGTTGGAGCAGGCGCCGAAGGAGATGACGTACTTCGGCTCGGGCATCTGTTCGTACAGGCGCTTCACGGCCGGCGCCATCTTGTCCGTGACCGTGCCCGACACCACCATCAGGTCGGCCTGGCGCGGCCCCGGCGCGAACGGGATGACGCCGAGGCGGATGAAGTCGTGGCGGGCCATCGACGCGGCGATGAACTCGATCGCGCAGCAGGCGAGGCCGAAGTTGAAGACCCAGAGCGAGTAGCGGCGGCCCCAGTTCAGGACGACCTTCATCGGCTCGGGGGCGAGGCGGGCGAGGGCTCCCAGCCGCTTCGGCTCCGGGAGGAGAACGGGCTCCGAGGGGGTCACGTCCATGTCAGGACGCCCTTCTTGTATGCGTACAGCAGGCCCACGGCCAGGAAGCCGAGGAAGATGAACATCTCCACGAGCGTCGTCGCACCGTAGCCCGGCGCGGCGAAGACCGTCGCCCAGGGGAACAGGAAGATCGAGTCGACGGCGAAGATCACGTACAGGAACGCGTAGACGTAATAGCGGACCTGGGTGTGTGCCCAGCCCTCGCCGACGGGGTCGACTCCGCACTCGTAGGTCAGGAGCTTCTCGGGGGTGGGGACCACCGGGCGCAGCAGCCGTCCCGCGCCGAAGGCGACGGCGACGAACAGTACGCCGACGAGGGCGAGCAGCCCGACCACCGAGTAGGACTGGAAGTAGTCCGCCGCGACCACGTCTGACGCGATCATGCCCGCCGCGACCACGGTCGATTCCGGCACGTCCGTCCCTCGCTCCCTGACCTGGTGACCTGCTGATGACTGACCTGGTGACCTGCTGGTGACCTGCTGGTGGCCCAAGCGAACGCCGTCATCCGCCGACGTTCGACGATCTGTACGCACGGGAGTCTAGGCCCTGCTAAAGAAACGGTAAGCAGCCCGTCACGCCGAAGTACAACCGGAGGACATCCGGAGAACAAACCGGAGGACAACCGAAGCGACGCCGAGGCACCGTCGAAGCGCAGCCGGTCCCCGGATCGGGGTGGGGTTTTCCCCAGGGGACCTGGGCGGTCCGCCTCATGGCGCGAGCGGGGGCGGGCCGGGCAGGCTGGGAAACATGACCGCTGGTATCGAACCCGCCTCCGACCGGCCGAGCACGCGTCCGACCCCGACCACGTACGGTCGTGACGATCGCCGAGCCCCACGGCCGTACGGCCGCCGGCTTCCGTCCAGCCGGACGGCGAACGGCCCGCTGCCCCCCGCTCGCTTCGCGTTCGACGGGCAGACGTGGCGGGAGATCGCGCATCTGCTCGCCAATCTGCCGGTGTCGCTGCTCGGGTTCTCGTACGTGACGACGGTGCTGTACACCGGGGCCCTCCTGACGGTGACGGTGATCGGGTTCCCGCTGCTCGCGGGCGCGCTGATGGGGGCCCGGCAGCTGGGGAAGCTGGAGCGGGCACGGGCCCGGGGGCTGCTCGGGGTGCGGGTGGACGAGCCGAGTCCGCTGCCGTTGCGCGGGGGCAACGGGGTCTTCTCGCAGCTGTGGATGAGCGTGAAGGACCCCGTGGGCTGGCGCACGATGCTGTACGAGTTCATGCGGCTGCCCTGGGGAATCGCGACCTTCACGATCACGTTCACCTCGCTGTTCGTGGCGTGGCCCGTGCTGCCGTTCATCGCGCGCGGGCTGACGAACGTGGACCGGGCGATGGTGCGCGCACTGCTGTCGCCCTCCGACGAACTGGAGCGCCGGATCGCGGAGCTGGAGTCGGACCGGGGGGTCGTCGTCGACACGGCGGCCGCCGACCTGCGGCGTATCGAGCGCGATCTGCACGACGGGGCCCAGGCACGGCTCGTGAACCTGGCCATGGGCCTCGGCCTCGCCAAGGAGAAGCTGCTGGAGGACCCCGACTCGGCGGCGTCGATGGTCGAGGAGGCGCACGGCGAGGTCAAGCTCGCCCTGCGGGAACTGCGCGACCTGGCCCGCGGCATCCACCCGGCCGTCCTCACCGACCGCGGCCTCGACGCCGCCCTCTCCTCCGTCGCCTCGCGCTGCACGGCCCCCGTGAAGGTGACCGTCGAACTGCCCAGCAGGCCGGCCGCCGCCATCGAGGGCATCGCGTACTTCACGGTCTCCGAGCTGCTCCAGAACATCAGCAAGCACAGCGGGGCCAGGACCGCCACGGTCGACGTGTGGCGGGCCGACGACCGGCTCCTCATCCAGGTCTGGGACGACGGCCGCGGCGGCGCGAGCCTCGACGGCGGTACGGGCATGGCGGGGCTCGCGGACCGGCTCGGCGCGGTGGACGGACTGTTCCTCATCGACTCCCCGGCCGGCGGCCCGACCGCCATCACGGCCGAACTGCCGTGGCGGGACCGCGGGGACGCGCGCTCCTGAGCCCCCTCCCGGGCTGCTCCTGAGCCCCCGTGGTGGGGAAAACCCCCGTCTCAAGACGCCGACGGACTCCATGGTCGGTACGGCCCGCTCCGAAGACTCTGGATGTACGACATCCGCGGTGCGGAACGCGACCACGAGCAGACACGCGGGCGCAGACGCGGACACGTAGATCACGAGTAGAACGGACTACGCCGATGGCCACGGAGTACGGACAGGGGTACGGGGGTCAGTGGGACGACCGCCCGGTGTACCAGGAGGCCGAGAAGCGGCGGCACCGGATTCCGGCCGGGCTGCGGGCGCCCTTCGAGGCGCGCAGCTGGCGCGAGTTCGTGTATGTGATGCTGAGCCTGCCGATCGGCATCCTGATGTTCACGTACGCCGTGACGATGGTGTCGCTCGGCGCGGGGCTCCTCGTCACCTTCCTCGGTGTCCCGGTGCTGGCCGCCGCGCTGGCCGGCTGCCGGGGGCTCGGCGTCCTGGAGCGGGCGCGGGCGCGCGGGCTGCTCGGGGCCGAGGTGGCCGAGCCGGAGCCGCTGCGGATGAGGGGGCGCGGGTTCATGGCCTGGATGGGGGCCGTGTTCCGGAGCGGCGCCTCGTGGCGGCATCTGCTGTACGCGGTGATCCAGTTCCCGTGGTCGGTGTTCGCGTTCTCCGTAGCGGTGAGCGTCTGGACGTACGGGTTGGGGCTGCTGACGTATCCGCTGTGGTTCTGGGTCTTCCCGGTGTGGGTGGGGCAGGACGGTCTGCAGTTGTACGGCGACGAGGAACGCTCCATGTACCTCGACGTCCCCTTCGAGATCACGGTGACCGCGCTGGTCGGGCTGCTGTTCACGATGGCCGCCCCGTGGCTCGTGCGGGGGCTCACGACGGTGGACCGGCTGATGGTGGAGGGGCTGCTCGGGCCGTCCCGGCTGGCCACGCGGGTCGTGGAGCTGGAGTCGGACCGGGGGGTCGTCGTCGACACCGCCGCCGCCGACCTGCGGCGCATCGAGCGGGACCTGCACGACGGGGCCCAGGCCCGCCTGGTCGCCCTCGCCATGGACCTCGGTCTGGCAAAGGAGAAGCTCGCCGAGGACCCGCGGGCGGCGGCCCGGATGGTGGACGAGGCGCACGGCGAGGTGAAGACGGCGCTCCAGGAACTGCGTGACCTGGCCCGGGGCATCCACCCGGCCGTCCTGACCGACCGCGGCCTCGACGCCGCCCTCTCCTCCGTCGCCTCGCGCTGCACGGTCCCCGTCCAGGTCGAGGTGGACCTGCCGTCCCGGCCCGCCCCGGCGATCGAGGGCATCGCCTACTTCACCGTCTCCGAGCTCCTCCAGAACATCAGCAAGCACTCGCGGGCGACCCGGGCGACCGTGGACGTCTGGAAGATCGAGAACCGGCTGATGATCCAGGTCGTCGACAACGGCGTGGGCGGCGCCGACGTCACCGCCGGCTCGGGCCTGTCCGGCCTCGCGGAACGGCTGGACGCGGTCGACGGCATCCTGGTGGTGGACTCACCGGTGGCGGGGCCAACGCGGATCACGGCCGAGCTTCCCTGGCGGGGCTGACAGCGCTTTGCGTGAACGGCTGGGCACGGCAGGGGCACCCGATGCCGCCGGATGCCCCTGCCGTGCGTCTGCTGTGCCCGGCTGCGGTCGGCCTCGCGGCCGCGCCGCCTGCGGCCGCGTGCACGAGGACCGGGTCGCCGGGGGCGATGCGGACCGCCCGGCTAGTACGCCGTAAGCCGTCACCACCGCCGTGGCCATCGCCGTCACCGTCGCCATCGCCGTGGCCATCGCCGTCACCATCGCCGTCGCCATCGCCATCGCATCGCCATCGCCGTCACCATCGCCATCGCATCGCCGTCGCCATAGCCGTCACCATCGCCATCGCCATCGCCGTCGCCGTCGCCAGGACCGGAGCAGCCCTCCGGCGGTACGCAGGCCCCGACGATCGACGACCCACACCGGGCCACCCAGCCACCGAGACCCCGGAGTGTCATGCCCCTGTTCCCGTTGATTCCTGTCGCCCGGGCGCACTGAGGTCCGAATACTGGAATGCTGGACCATGCCGTACGGGCGCGCGCGGGGCCAATGAGGACCGTGGACCGGCGGAGTGAGGCTGTGGGGGGGCCGAGGATCGTGGAGGACAGGGTGCGGGTGGTCATCGCCGAGGATTCGGTGCTGCTCAGGGAGGGCCTGACCCGGCTGTTGACCGACCGGGGGCACGAGGTCGTGGCGGGAGTCGGCGACGGCGAGGCGCTGGTCAAGACGATCACGGAGTTCGCCGCGCAGGACGCGTTGCCGGACGTGGTCGTGGCCGACGTACGGATGCCGCCGACGCACACCGACGAGGGCGTCCGGGCCGCCGTACACCTGCGCAAGCAGTACCCGGCACTCGGTGTGCTCGTGCTGTCGCAGTACGTGGAGGAGCGGTACGCCACGGAACTGCTGGCCGGTTCCAGCCATGGCGTCGGCTATCTGCTCAAGGACCGGGTAGCCGAAGTGCGTGAGTTCGTGGACGCGGTGGTGCGGGTGGCCCGGGGCGGTACGGCGCTCGACCCGGAGGTGGTCGCGCAGCTGCTCGGGCGCAGCCGGAAGCAGGACGTGCTCGCGGGACTCACCCCGCGCGAGCGGGAGGTCCTGGGACTGATGGCCGAGGGACGGACGAACTCCGCCATCGCGCGACAGCTGGTGGTGAGCGACGGGGCCGTCGAGAAGCACGTCAGCAACATCTTCCTGAAGCTGGGGCTGTCCCAGAGTGACGGGGACCACCGGCGCGTTCTGGCCGTCCTGACCTACCTGAATTCCTGATTTCCTGACACTGTGTCAGATATCTGGCGCCGGCCTTCAGCCGAACCCGAGCGGACGGTTCTATAACCGAGGTCCCGGAACAACCGAGGTCCTGGACAACCGGGCCCTAGAACCAAAGTGCGAGAGAGGAGCGTCCGTACGAATAACGCCGAGGGGAGAGTAAATCGCGACAAATCAGGGCGTCGGGTCGTCTCAAATGGGTGTCCATGATGCGAATGGGCACGGGAAGGCGACCTTGGCGGACGTAGGGTTGGCCTTGGGGAGGCCGTCGGGACGGCCGCTCCCAGACAGCCGCCTCAAGGGAGGTCCAGTTCAGTGACCAGCCAGGTCAGCAGCCCAGCGGAGCAGGCCGACGGAGCCCTCTCGGGAGAGCTCGTGGGAGAGCAGCGCAAACCGGCAGGCACGAAGGACGTGCGCCGGCTCGACCGGGTGGTCATCCGGTTCGCGGGGGACTCCGGTGACGGCATGCAGCTCACCGGCGACCGCTTCACCTCCGAGACGGCGTCCTTCGGCAACGA
>NZ_JBSFUU010000025.1:0-120803 GCF_053591955.1 Streptomyces sp. NPDC002845
GGAGCTGGACTGTCACTCATCCCCCCATTGTTGCCGCAACCCACACCCCGCCGGACCACGCATCCCCAGGTTGCCCCCTTCGAGGCATACGCCGCCGATCCCGGGCGCCCCGCCTCCGCCTGGGGCATGGCCTCAGGGCCGCCGTTCCGCCGTTCACCGCCCCGGCGGCCCCGGCGGCCCCGTCCGCCGCTACGCCCCCGGGTGCAGCCCCAGCCAACCGGGCGTCGCATCCGGCTTCCACCACGCGCACGCCACCGAAGTCCACACCCTCACCCCGAGGTTCGGACCCCACGACGGCAACCGCACACGGCCACGCCGCGCCCGAAGAGCCTGAAACCCTCAGGCACACACAGAGTTCCCGAGACGCTGACCTGGACCGACGGTCTGCTCCGATCGGTGATCCGTTCGAGGAGGAGGCGGGCGGTGTTCCTGCCGATCTCGTGGCCCGCGTGGTCGACGCTGGTCAGCGAGATCGGGCCGAGCGCGGCGAACGTGGTGTTGTCGTAGCCGGCCACCGAGACGTCGCCGGGAACGGAGAGCCCCGCTTCGGCGATCGTCTCCAGCACGCCCATGGCGACGACGTCCGCTCCGGCGAAGACGGCTACGGCGAGGAAGAGTTCTGCCAGGTCAGTCGTTCAGGCGCCGCTTGCCGAGCGCCGAACCCGGCACCCCCGACCACGGCGCCATGCGCCTGCTCGACGTGACCGCGCCCCAGCCCGCCGAGCGCTCGGCACGAAGACCGAACAACAACGACGCACACAGTTCTGACCAACGCTCAACTGAGCGTTTCGTCCCGTGGTGCATGTTTGATCCCGGCTCAGGTGTCCCGCCGGTTGGAAGGCTCGACGGACTCCTGTTCAGAGCGGGGTCAGGTGTCCCGGTGCCGGGGGAGCGGGCTGTCGGGGTACCAACGCGGGCTCGTGCGGCGCCGGTCGGGGTTCCAGGGCCAGGACGGCGGCCACCGGGTGGTCGTCGGCCACGGGCTGTTGCCGGGGTGTCACGCGGGTCAGCAGCACCACGCCGCGCGAGGCCACGGCGGCTCCGGCCAGGGCGAGGAGGATGCCCGCCGGGCCGCCCCGGAGTCCCTCGCCGAGGAGGGACAGGCCGATCACGGCGGCCGCGACCGGGTTGGCGATCGTGACCATGGCGAGCGGGGCGCCGAGGCCGTCGCGGTAGGCCGTCTGCGAGAGCAGCAGACCGCCTGCCGCGAAGACCGCGACCAGCAGGGCGACCGCGACCGTCCGGGCGCTGAGCAGAGCTTCCGAGCCGGCCGTCGCGGCCACCGTCACGGTCTGCGTGAGCGCCGACGCGACGCCCGAGGCGAAGCCGGACGCGGTCGCGTGCCGCAGCCCCGGCCGGACGCCGGGCCGGGCCAGGGCGCCGATCAGGACCGCCGTGATCCCGGCGACCGCCAGGGCCTCGGACGTGCTCAGCACGTCGTCGGGCGCGGGCCCGGACGCCGCGACCAGGATCGCGGCGAGCCCGGCCAGCGTGAGCGCCGTGCCGCGCCACTCCACCGCGCTGACCTTCCGCCCGGCGATCCGCGCCCCCAGCGGCACAGCGGCCACCAGCGTCAGCGCGCCGAGCGGCTGAACCACGGTGAGCGGGCCGTACTTGAGGGCCACGACGTGCAGCACCGCCCCGGACGCGTTCAGCAGGACCGAGCCCCACCAGGCGCCGTTGACGAGGAGCCGCCGTATCCCTGTCCCGCCGCTCCTGGAGGCGAGCCGCTCCTGCGCGACGGCGGCGGAGGCGTACGCGACGGCCGAGACCAGTGACAGGACGACGGCGACGAGGGTGGCGGTCATCGGCCCGCCCCCACGAGTACGGGCCGCTCGGCCGGTACGGGCTTCTGCTCGACGAGTTCGGCGGCCGTGGCCGTCCGGGACCGTTCCCAGAGGTGGACTGCCGCGAGGGCGAGCCCGAGCAGCGCGGCCGCCACGATCGCGTCCAGCCAGTAGTGGTTCGCCGTGCCGACGATCACCAGCAGGGTCAGCAGCGGATGCAGCAGCCAGAGCAGGCGCCCGCGGGAGCGGGTCGCGGCGATCATGCCGATCGCGACCATCAGCGCCCACCCGAAGTGCAGTGAGGGCATCGCCGCGAACTGGTTCGCCATCGAGTCGGTCGCGGGAGTAGCCCCGTACACCGTGGGCCCGTACACCTGCCCGGTGTCGACGAGACCCGCGGCGCCGAGCATGCGCGGTGGAGCCAGCGGGAACACGAGGTGCACCACCAGCGCGGCGGCGGTGACCGTGGCGAGGACCCGGCGGGCCCACACGTAGTGCGCCGGGCGCCGCAGACAGAGCCAGATCAGGAAGGCCGCCGTGGCCGGGAAGTGGACGGTCGCGTAGTAGGTGTTGACCACGTGCACGAGGGTGTCGCTGTACAGCAGGGCGTTCTGTACGGCGCCCTCGCCCGGCAGGCGCAGGGCGCGCTCCCAGTCCCACACGCGGTCCGCGTTGCGGAAGGCCTCGGCGGTGTGGCCGTTCGCCAGCAGCCGGCCGGACTTGTAGACGAGGAAGAGCCCCGCGACGAGCAGGAGCTCGCGCAGGAGGGGCGGCCGCGCGGCGCTGTCGTGCGACGGCGGCCGCCTTCTGGCCGCGTCGGGTGCGGCCTCTCCAGGCTCGGTTCGTGTGGTCATCCCCCGGCCCCCTTCGCTGGCGTTCGTGGACGTTCGTAGCGGCTCACCGATACGCGAGCGTGCCGATACTAAGTCGTTTCGATACGCCAGTGTACCGAAACGAATCTGTTTCGGTACACTGGCGTATCGATGGACTGTGTGAGACAGCCCACGGATCACGGACAAGGAGAAGAGAGCCATGACGTCGCAGGCAGCGGACGGACCGGAGCCGGTCGTCGCCTCGCGCCGCTCCAAGATCACACCCCAGCGTGAGCAGGAGTTCTACGACGCCGCGCTCGAACAGATCCGCGCCTGCGGCTACGACGCGGTCACCATGGAAGGCATCGCCGCGCAGACGCGCTGCAGCAAGTCCACGCTCTACCGGCAGTGGAAGACGAAGCCGCAGTTCGTGGCCGCCGCGCTGCGCGCCAGCCGCTGCCCCCGGTTCGCGGGCATCGACACCGGCTCGCTCGCCGGGGACCTGCGCGCGGTGGCCCGGGCCGGCGCCGAGTGGGTCGCCCAGGACACGCGGTTGTTCCAGGCGCTCGGTCACGCCGCCATGGAGGACGAGGAACTGCGGCAGGCGCTGCGCGACGCGCTCATCGAGCCGGAGATCGACGCGCTCCGGAAGATGCTCGACCGCGCCGTCGCCCGCGGTGAGATCCCGGCCGGCCATCCCGCGCTGGAGTACGTCCCCGCGCAGATCTACGGCGTCCTGCGGGTCCGCCCGGTCCTGGAGGGACGCGACGCGGACGAGACGTATCTCACCCGGTTCGTGGAGGCCGCCGTGCTCCCGGCGCTCGGTCTCACCTGATGCTCAGGCCGTCGTCCGTGAGATGACCGGACGGCCGCCTGACACGCGCCGCACCGTGGGGACGGGGGCGGCGCGTACCACCGGCCGGGTGGGGTTCCTCGGGAGCGGAGAGGAACCCCGCCCGGCCGATCCAACCGCGTTATACGTTCTGCCCGTTGCCACCGCTCACCGAGGCCGCCTTGATGCCCTCGGTGATCTCGTCGATCACGGCCGGCCCGGGGGACTCGTCGCTGACGTCGACGCCGAACCGGACCACGACGAGCGAGTCGGAGTCGGCCGGAGAGGGGAACGCGAGCGACTCGACATAGCCGTCGTCCCCCTTGCTCGTGATCACCTTCCAGCGGACCAGGTAACCCTTCTGCCCGGCCACGGTCACCGCCTCGGAGGCCAGCTCCTCGTGCGAGGTGATGCTCCCGTAGGTGGTGCCGCCGTAGGACTCCTCCGCGTTCTTGGAGATGTCCTCCTCGGCGGCGGCCCTGGCCGTGGTGGCGTCCAGGCCGTGCGTCCTGGCGGGTGCCGAGTACGCCCCGCCGCGCGTGCAGGACTTCGAGGTGTCGCCGGGGCACTCGTACGTGTCCTCCGACATCACTTGCGCGCCCACCGTTATGGCGCCGCCGCTCCAGCCGTCGGGAACGGGGATGCTGATGCCGCTGATCAGGTCGGTGGCGTACCCCTCCTCCTGCTGCGGCGGCCCGGACTGCCCGGGCGCCGGGTCCTGCCCGCCCTGGCCGTTCTGACCACTTGGTCCCTGCGAGGAGGAGGCGCCGCTCCCGCCGCCGTCCCTGGTGAGGACGAACGCGCCCACCCCGATGCTCGCCAGGACGGCCGCGGCCACGGCCACGGCTATGCCCGTGCGCAGTCCGCGCCGCCGGGGTGCGGGCGGGTACGCCGGATACGCCCCGGCGGCGTTCGACGGATGCGCCGGAGCACCCCATGCGTCGGCCGAACCCACGGGCCGGATCTGGTCCGTCCATGCCTTACCGTCCCACCACCGCTCGGTGGCGGGGCCGTCACTTGTCTGCCCGGGGTCGGGGTACCAGCCGGGAGGAGTCACCTGCGTCATGGGGACACGGTATGAGGTGAGCGTGAAAGTCCTATGAGAGGGGCTCAACCCACCTCGGGTCATGGCCAGTCGGACGGTCACCCGTGACGGCAACACGTGCCCGGACCCACCTCCACGGCGGCTTCCGGACGGCTACGCTCAATGGTCTGAACGTCGTTCGGGCGACCTGGGGAGGGAGCGGGATGACGGAGGCAGGACCCGGAGCGGTCGCCACGGCTTCCCTGTGGGAGCGCGACGAGGAGCTCACCGCCATCACGGAGGCGGTCGACGCCCTGCGCGCGGACAGGACGTCCCGCGGCGGCCTGCTGGTGTTCAACGGCGAGGCGGGCATCGGCAAGACCGCGCTCCTGGCCGCGGCACGCCGTATCGCGGAGCGCCGCGACTGCAACGTGTGGTCGGCACGCGGCGGTGAGACCGTCACGTCCGTTCCCTTCAACGTCGTACGGCAGCTGCTGCAACCGGCGCTGCTCTCCCTGCTGCCCGACGAGGCGCGGGAGTACCTCGGGGACTGGTACGACATCGCCGCCCCCGCCCTCGGGATAGCGGACCCGAGCGAACGCCAGGCCGACCCGCAGGGCGTGTGCGACGGCCTGGTCACGGCCGTCAGCAGGCTCGCCCGGCGCGACTGGCCGCTCGTCCTGCTGATCGACGACGCGCACTGGGCCGACCAGGAGACCCTGCACTGGCTGGCCACGTTCGCCGAGCACATCGACGAGCAGTCCGTCCTCGTCGTGGTCGCGCGCCGCGCGGGCGAGGCCACCGGTGAACGCGCCCGGTACCTCGACTCGGTGGCCTCGGCGGCCCGCCCCACCGCCCCGCTCAGCGCCCTGACGCCCGAGGCGACCGCCGGGCTCACCCGCGCCACCGTCGGCGCCCACGCGGACGCCCCGTTCTGCCGCGAGGTGTGGGCGGTCACCGGCGGTAACCCGTACGAGACCGTGGAACTCCTCGCCAAGGTGCAGGACAGCCAGCTCGACCCGGTCGAGGCGTCGGCCGCCGAACTGCGCGCCCTGAACCGCTCGGCCCGTGGCCGCGGCCTCGTCACCCGCCTCCAGTCACTCGGCCCGGAGGCCACGCGCTTCGCCTGGGCGGCCGCCATCCTCGGCACCGGCATATCCGTGGACCTCGTGGCCCGGCTCGCCACGACCGACCGGGAGGCGGCGCTGCGGTGCGCCGGCCTGCTCACGGCGGCGCGCATCCTCACCGAGCCCGACCCGGCCAACCGCCAGGCCGACGACGGCGAGCTGGAGTTCGTGCACCCGCTGATCGCCAGCGCCGTCTACAACTCGATCCCGGAGGGCGTGCGCACCGCGATGCACGGCGTGGCCGCGCAGGTCGTCACCGAATCCGGACTCGGCGCCGCGATGGCCTCCCGCCACCTGCTCGAAGTGCACCCGGACGACGACTCCGAACTCGTCGAGCAGATGCGCGAGGCGGCCCGCGAACACCTCGCCGTCGGCGCGCCGGACGCGGCCCGCCGCTGCCTGGAGCGCGCCCTGCTCGAACCGCCCCGACCCCACGTCCACGCGCGCGTGCTCTACGAGCTGGGCTGTGCCACGCTGCTCACCTCGCCCGCCACCACCGTCGACTACCTCCAGGCCGCGCTCGCCATGCCCGGCCTCGACGGCGACGAACGCGTCGACGCCGTCTACCGCCTCTCCCAGGCACTCCTCCACAACGACCAACTGGAGGAGGCCGTCCGCACGGTCGACGCGGAGGCCGCCCGGCTCGGGCCGGGGCCCGCCCGGATGCGGATGCATGCCGTGCACTACATGTGGGAGGGCATCCACGCGGGCGAGGAGCCGTCACCGGCCTGCTCCCGGGAACTCGCCGAACTCGCGGCCACCTGCACCGGCCGGGACAACTCCGAACGCGCGCTGCTGATTCTGCGCGGCTTCGACGCGATGACCCATGGCGAGAACGCCGAGGAGGTCGTCGAGTACTGCGACCACGCCCTCGTCAACGGCCGGCTCGCACCCGGACTCGGCTGGACCGACACCGAGTGGGGCATCGAACTGCTGATGATGCTGGGCAGCGCGTACGCCTACGCCGACCGCCTCGACCGGGCGGAGAGTCTGTTCTCCGACGCCCTGCGCTCCTACACCGGCGCGGGCTGGAGCGGCGGCCACCTCGCCCTGGCCCACGCGTTCGTCGGGCTCGCCCACCGCAGGCGCGGCCGCCTCAAGGACGCCGAGGCCTCCCTGCGCGACTCGCTGCGCATCGCCGAGCGGGTCGGGCGCGGGCTGCCCCTGTACTGGTCGGCGACCTGCGGACTCGTCGACACCCTGCTCGCCCGCGGACACGTCGGCGAAGCCTGGGAGATCGCCGAGCGGTACGGCTTCGCTCCGCCCTACCCCTCCACCATCGTCCTGCCCGACACCCGCTCCGTATGCGGCCGGCTCCTGCTCGCCACCGGCCGGACGAAGGAGGGCATCAACGAACTGGAGGCCGCGGAGAAGGCGACGGCGGCCCGGGGCCACCACAACACGGTGCTGGCACCCTGGGCCGGTGACCTCGCCCGCGCACTGGCCGTCGAGGACCCTCGGCGGGCGGCCGAACTGTCGGCGGCCGTGCGGCAGCAGGCGGAGCGGTTCGGTACGGATACGGCGATCGGCGAGGCGTTGCGCCTCGCCGCCGCGTTGGAGACGGGGCAGCGGGCGGCCGCGTTGTACGGGCAGGCGGTTACTTATTTGGAGGCGTCCCCTTGTGCTTATGAGCACGCGGCGGCTCGGGTTGAGTACGGGATTGCCATTCGGTCGGTAACCGAACTGCAGAAGGGGCTGACCCTGGCGCGGTCCTGCGGGGCGGACGGTCTGGTGGTGAAGGCGCAGGGGTGGCTGGACAACCGACGGGGTTAGAGCCTGTGTCATATCCCCGGTCGGATCAGCGCACGTCGTCATGGGGGTCCCCCCCGCTCGAGCGCAGCCGAGAGTGGGGGAGCGTGCGATCGCAAGGCGCCGGAAGGTCCTTGATGGGGGAGGAGCCACCAGGGCCTTCCGGCAACGCGGCTGGGGGTCCCCCCACGCCCTTAAGGCAGTGGGGGAGTGCGTGCCGGGCGGCGGGCGCCCGGCCGGGGATATGACACAGGCTCTTAGGGGGCGCTGGACTCGTCCTCTTCTGCCAGGACCCCTTGCGCTGCCGCGAACGCCGAGTTGGCCGCCGGGACCCCGCAGTACACCGCCGTCTGGAGCAGCACCGCGCCGATCTCCTCCGGTGTGAGCCCATTGCGTCGGGCGGCTCGCACATGCATCGCCAACTCGTCGTAGTGGCCGTGGGCCACCAGGGCCGTCAGCGTGATCATGCTGCGCTCGCGGCGGGTGAGGGTCGGGTCGGTCCAGATCTCGCCCCAGGCGTAGCGGGAGATGAAGTCCTGGAAGCGGGCGGTGAACGGGGTCTGGCGGGCCTGGGCGCGGTCGACGTGGGCGTCGCCGAGGACCTGGCGGCGGACTTCCATGCCGCGCGAGGCGTGCCCGTCGAAGTGGCCGCGCAGGGCGGCGAGGACGGCCTCCGGGCACTCGGCGGGTGCGAGGTGGGAGGCGCCCGCGAGTTCCGTGAGGGAGGACCCCGGCACCGCGTCGGCGATCTCGCGCAGATGGGCGGGCGGGGTCGCCGGGTCCTCACGTCCGGCGATCAGGAGCGTGGGGGCGGTGATCGCGGGAAGCTCGTCCCGGATGTCGAACGCGGCCAGGGCGTCGCAGCAGGCGGCGTACGCCTCCGGGTCCGCGGTGCGGTGGTCGTCGACCAGCTCCGGCACGGTGAACCCGGGCGTGAACCAACGGGAGCCGGCCGTCTCCGCGAGCCCGGCGAGCCCCTCCCGGCGGACCAGTTCGGCGCGCTCCTGCCACGGCTTGGACCCGTTGAAGTGGGCCGACGAGCAGATCACCGCGAGGGAGGACACCCGCTCGGCGTGATGGGCGGCCAGGTACAGTCCCACCGCCCCGCCCAGTGAGACCCCCGCGTACGCGAACCGCCCCACCCCGAGCGAGTCCGCGAGCGCCAGCACCAGGCCGGCCAGGTCGGCGACCGTCGCGCCCGGGCCGATGAGGCCGGCGGGGGAGCCGCCGTGGCCCGGCAGGTCCCAGCGGATCACCCGGTGGGTCACGGAGAGTTCGGGGGCCAGCTTGTCCCACAGCGCGGTGGACGTGCCGAGGGAGGGGCCGAGCAGGAGCGGGGGAGCGGACGCCGGGCCCTCCGCACGGTGGTTGAGCAGCTTGTCGGTCAACGTCGCTCCAGAGCACGGTCGGTGAGGGCTCCGGCGGAGCCGGTGTAGCGGGTGGGGTCGGTGAGGTCGGCCAGGTCGAGGTCCTTCAACTCGGGCTCCTCGGCGAGCAGTTCGCCCAGCGAGCGGCCCTCGGTGTGGGTGCGCTCGGCGACCTCGGTGAGCAGTTCCCTGGCACGGGCCCGGCCGAGCACGGGCGCCAGCTCGGCGGCCAGCCGCTCCGAGACGATCAGACCCCGGGTGAGGTCGAGGTGTTGGCGCATGACGTCCGCGCGCACCTGGAGCCCTTCGGCCAGTTCCACGGCGTCCCGGGCGGCGCCACCGGCAAGGCGGAGCAGATCACGCAGCGGCTCCCACTCGGCGTGCCAGGCCCCGGCCGGCCGTTCGTCCTCCGCGGCGAGAGAGCCGTACAGCGTGGCCGCGAGCTGCGGGGCGCGCCGGGCCGCCGCCGCGATCAGCGTGGACCGTACGGGATTCGCCTTGTGCGGCATGGCCGACGAACCGCCGCCGCTGCCCTCGGCGACCTCGGCGATCTCCGTACGGGAGAGGGCGAGCACATCGACCGCGATCTTGCCGAGGGCGCCCGCGGCGAAGGCGAGCGCTCCGGCGAGGTCCGCGACCGGGGTGCGCAGGGTGTGCCAGGGCAAGTCGGGCGCGGCGAGGCCGAGTTCACGGGCGTATGCGGCGGTGAGGGCCTCGGTGGTGTCCGCGCCGAAGACGGTGAAGGCGGCCAACGTGCCTGCCGCGCCCCCGAGTTGGGCGGGCAGCGCGTCCCGTACCGCTCTCACCCGGTCCCTGGCGTCCAGCACCAGCGACCGCCAGCCCGTCGCCTTCAGGCCGAACGTCGTCGGCACCGCGTGCTGGGTGAGCGTCCGTCCGGGCATCACCGTGTCCCGGTGCCCGGCGGCGAGACGCGCGAGGGCGGCCTCCGTACGGCCCAGGTCCGCCAGCACCACGTCCAGGGTGCGGGCGGCGACCAGCATCGTCGCCGTGTCCATGATGTCCTGGCTGGTCGCGCCCCGGTGGACGTACGGCCCGTACGCCTCGCCCACCGCCGCCGTGAGGTCCGCGACCAGCGGGATCACCGGGTTGCCGCCACTGCGGGCGCGCAGCGCGAGCGAGGCGACGTCGAAGCGGGAGATGTCCGCCGCCGCGTCCACCGCCGTGGCCGCCTCCGCCGGGGCGAGCCCCAGGGAGGCCTGGGCGCGGGTCAGCGCGGCTTCCGCGTCGAGCAGCGCCTGGAGGTAGGCGGTGTCGCTGGTGGCGGCCGACGCGGGGGAACCGGCCCACCCAGGGGCGAGCAGGCCGGTGTCGGAAACCGAAGGTGTCACTGGAACTCCAGGAAGACCGTCTCGCCTTCGCCCTGAAGGCGGATGTCGAAACGGTACGTCCCGTTGCCCTTGTCCTCGGCGATCAGCGTCGCGCGCCGCTCCTCGTCCAGCCGGGAGAGCAGCGGGTCGGCGGCGAGCGCGGCCTCGTCGCCCGGCAGATAGATCCGGGTGAACAGGTGGACGAGCAGGCCGCGTGCGAAGACGCACACGCTGAGGTAGGGGGCGCTCTGCCCGCGCGGACCGGGCCGCAGCGTGCGCGCCGTCCAGTGGCCGTTCGCGTCGACCTGGACGCGGCCCCAGCCGGTGAACTCCACGCCGTTGCGGCCCAGGAAGCCGCCGCTCGACGGGTCGCGCCGCATCGAGCCGTCGGCCTGGGGCAGGCTGCCGTCCGGGTCGGGACCCCACAGCTCGACGAACGCGTCCGGCAGCGGGTTGCCCTCGCCGTCGTACACGTATCCGCGCAGGGCGATCGTGTCCGGGTGGCCGAGAGGGGCGATGTCGCCGCCGCCGGGGAACGGCAGGGCGTGGCCGTAGAAGGGGCCCACCGTGTGCGAGGGGGTGGGGAGCACGGTCTCCGGACGGCTTGTGTCGATCTTCGTCATGGCAGGTCAGCGCCCTTCTTCGATCCAGGTGGCGTTCGGCCCGTCCAGCACGATGTCCCAGTGGTACCCCATCGAGAACTCGGGCACCGACAGGCTGTGGTCGTACGTCGCGATCAGCCGCTGCCGGGCGGCGTCGTCCGTCACGGACTGAATGATCGGGTCGTACGGGAACAGCGGGTCGCTCGGGAAGTACATCTGTGTCACGAGCCGCTGTGTGAACGCCGTACCGAACATCGAGAAGTGGATGTGGGCCGGCCGCCAGGCGTTGACGTGCTGGCTCCACGGGTAAGGGCCCGGCTGGATGGTCGTGAACCGGTACCGGCCGTCGTCGTCCGTGAGCGTGCGGCCGACGCCGGTGAAGTTCGGGTCGAGCGGGGCGTCGTGCTGCTCGCGCTGGTGGGCGTACCGGCCGGCCGAGTTCGCCTGCCAGATCTCGATGAGCTGGCCACGGACGGGGCGGCCGTCGCGGTCCAGCAGCCGTCCGGAGACCGTGATCCGCTCGCCGATCGGCTCGCCGGTGTGCTGCCGGGTCAGGTCGTTGTCGATCTCGGTGATGTCGCGCTCGCCGAAGGCGGGGGAGGCCAGCTCCACCAGTTCCGGGTCCTTGGCGACGTCGATCGCGACGGGCGGCTGCTTGGGGTGGCGCAGTACGGAGGAGCGGTACGGGGCGTAGCCCCGGCGCGGGTGGTGCTCGACGGGCGCGCCTTGTGCGACGCGCTTCTCGTACGCCTCGCGCGCCGCCGTCATCTCCAGGTCGATGTCGTGCTGGGTGAGAGTCATGACAGGTGAGTTCCTAACGCTCCAGGACGAGGGCGAGGCCCTGGCCGACGCCGATGCAGAGGGTGGCGACGCCGACGCCGGAGCCCTTGGCGGCGAGCTGGTGGGCGACGGTCCCGGCGAGCCGGGCACCGGAGGCGCCCAGGGGGTGGCCGAGGGCGATGGCGCCGCCCTGCGGGTTGAGGACGGCGGGGTCGAACTCGGGCCACTCGGCCACGCAGCCGAGCACCTGGGCGGCGAAGGCCTCGTTCAGCTCCAGGACCGACAGGTCGTCGAACCCCTTGCCCGCCTTGGTGAGTGCGCGGTTGACGGCCTCGACGGGGGCGAGACCGAAGTAGTGCGGGTCGGTGGCGGAGACGCCGGTGGCGGAGACACGGGCGAGAGGCTCGCGGCCGGTGGCGCGCAGGCCCTCCTCGTCGGTCAGCAGCAGGGCGGCGGCACCGTCGTTCAGAGGCGACGCGTTGCCCGCGGTCACCGTGCCGTTCTCCGTGCGGAAGGACGGCTTGAGCTTCGCCATGGTGCCCAGGGACGCGTCCGGTCGTACGCACTCGTCGGCGGCGAAGGAGACGGGCTCGCCCTTGCGCTGCGGGACGGGCACGGGGGCGAGCTCACCGTCGAAGGCGCCCGCGGCCTGCGCGGCGGCGGCCTTCCGGTGGCTGTGGAGCGCGAACTCGTCCTGCTGCTCCCGGCCGATCTTGTGCTTGTCGGCGATCAGTTCGGCCGACTCGCCCAGCGGGACGGTCCACTGCGGGTCCATCCGGGGGTTGACCATGCGCCAGCCGAGAGTGGTCGAGTACAGGTCGGTGTGCCCGGCGGGGAAGGCCCTGTCGTTCTTGGGCAGGACATAGGGGGCGCGGGTCATCGACTCCACCCCGCCCGCGAGGGCGATCGAGGCGTCGCCGAGGGCGATGGCGCGGGCGGCCTGGATGACGGCCTCCAGGCCGGAGGCGCACAGCCGGTTGACGGTCACCCCCGGCACGCTGGTGGGCAGTCCGGCGAGCAGGGCGGCCATACGGCCGACGTTGCGGTTCTCCTCGCCGGCGCCGTTGGCATTGCCGAAGTACACGTCCTCGATCCGGGACGGGTCCAACTCCGGTGTACGGTCGAGGAGTTGCCGGATGGCATGAGCGGCCAGGTCGTCCGGGCGTACGCATGCGAGGCCGCCGTTGTACCTGCCGAACGGGGTCCTCACGGCATCGACGATGTAGACGTCCTTCATGCGAGCTCCTCGGCGAGGCGGATCTTGGCGGCTGTCTTCTCGATGATCTCCTCGACCGGCACTCCCGGCGCGGTCTCCACCAGCACCAGTCCGTCGTCGCTGACGTCCAGCACGCCCAGGTCGGTGATGATCCGGTCGACGCAGGCCTTCCCGGTCAGCGGCAGCGCGCACTCGGCCAGGATCTTCGGCGAGCCGTCCTTGGCCGTATGGGTCATGACGACGATGACCGTACGGGCGCCGTGCACGAGGTCCATCGCGCCGCCGATCCCGGTGATCATCTTGCCCGGGATGGCCCAGTTGGCCAGGTCGCCCCGCTCGGAGACCTGCATCGCGCCCAGCACGGCGACGTCGATGTGCCCGCCCCGGATCATGGAGAAGGAAAGCGCCGAGTCGAAGTACGCGGCCCCCGGCAGGACCGTCACGGTCTCCTTCCCGGCGTTGATCAGGTCCGGGTCGACCTGGTCCTCGGTCGGGTAGGGGCCGGTGCCCAGAATCCCGTTCTCCGACTCCAGGGTCACCTCCACGCCCTCCGGGAGGTAGTTGGGGATGAGGGTCGGCAGTCCGATGCCGAGGTTCACGTACTGGCCGTCCTGGAGTTCGCGCGCGGCGCGGGCGGCCATCTCTTCCCTGGTCCAGGCCATCAGGAATTCACCGTTCCTCGTGCCGAAGGCGCGGAAATCGTGCGCTGTTCGATCTTCTTGTCGGCCGCCTGCTCCGGCGTCAGGGCGAGTACGCGCTGCACGAAGACGCCCGGCAGATGTACGGCGTCGGGGTCGATCTCGCCGGGTTCGACGAGTTCCTCGACCTCGGCGACGGTCACTCGTCCGGCCATCGCGGCCAGCGGGTTGAAGTTCCGGGAGGACTTGTTGAAGACCAGGTTCCCGTGCCGGTCGCCCTTCGCGGCCCGGACGAGGGCGAAGTCGGTGCGGATGCCGCGCTCCAGCACATACTCGACCCCGTCGAACTCCCGTACCTCCTTCGGCGGCGAGGCCAGCGCGACGCCGCCCTCACCGTCGTACCGCCACGGCAGCCCGCCCTCGGCGACCTGCGTGCCCACTCCGGCCGGGGTGAAGAACGCCGGGATGCCGGCACCGCCCGCGCGCAGCCGCTCGGCGAGGGTGCCCTGCGGGATCATCTCGACCTCCAGCTCACCGGCCAGGTACTGCCGGGCGAACTCCTTGTTCGCGCCGATGTAGGAGCCGGTGACCCGGGCGATCCGTCCGGCCGCGAGCAGGACCGCGAGGCCGGACTCCATCGCGCCGCAGTTGTTGGAGACCACACCGAGTCCCGAGACCTCGCGCTCGTACAGAGCCTGGATCAGCACGTTCGGCACACCGCTCAGGCCGAAACCGCCGACCGCCAGCGTCGCGCCGTCCGGCACATCGGCCACCGCCTCCAGGGCCGTGGCGACCACTTTGTCCATCCGTGAAGCCCCATCTCTCCCGAGCGTTCAGCGCCCCGACGACATCCCTGCCAATGAGGGATATTAATCAGGGCACTGAGTATTTCTGCGAGGTTTCACTCACGCTGCCATCCGATCCCGAGGCCGTCAAGACCTCGAATGAAACAGCAGGTGGAAGCGTGGGCGGTGGGCGAGACAGGCCGGGGTGCTGCCGGGTATCGTTCAGTGCACCAACGAATCGTTCGACCCCTGCCGAGCCGAGGAGCGCACATGGCCGCGGTGGACCTCTCCACCCACCCCGGGCACCTGGCCCGGCGGCTGCAGCAGGCGCACTACCTGCTGTGGAACACGATGGTCTCCGAAGAGATCACCTCACCGCAGTTCGCGGTCCTCAACGTGCTCGTCGCCGAGCCGGGACTCGACCAGCGCACGGTGGGGGAGCGGGTGGGGCTCGACCGGTCCACCATCGCCGAGGTCATCAGCCGGCTCAGCCGCCGCGGTCTGCTCGACAAGGTCCGCGACCCGCAGGACGGCCGCCGCTTCCTGCTCCGCCTCACGGACGACGGCGTCCGTACCCACCGCAAGCTCACCGTGCGCACGGCCCGCATGAACCAGGTCTTCCTGGCCCCGCTCTCCGCCGAGGAGCAGACCCTGTTCTTCGACCTCATCCAGCGGGTCGCGGACGCCGCCGAGGGGCTGCGCAACCCGGGGGAGACGCTCACGGCCCCGCGCTGATCAGGCCTTGGCGTACACCACCCATACCTGCCCCTCGGCGAAGTTCATCGGCGTACCGTCCGCCGTCGTGAACTCCGTCCCGTCCTCCGCCCGCTCCCGCTCCCAGCGTGCGTCGAACACCCGGCCGTCGCGCAGCACCTGGGCCTTCCCCGAACCCACGGTCTCCGTGTACGGGGTGAAGTTGCCGAGGGAGTCGTGGAACTCGGACTTCCGTACCGTCACGTGCTGCACGACCACCGTCGCCGCGGCCACCCTCGTACCGTTCGTCAGTACCGTCGGCGTGCCGTCCATGGATACAAGCCAGCGGTCCCGGTCCGCGGACCAGGTGAAGGTGAAGCGGGCCGCCGGATAGCGGACCGTGCGCGAGGTCTCCGGGGTGCCGCCGGTGGGCGCCGGGCCGTGGCGGAAGCCGGTCGTCAGCGCCGCGGCACCCGGCGCGGAGCCGATCAGCCGCTCGGGGCGCAGATAGAGGTTGTGCGGTGCGGGCTTGTCGGTGCCGCGGTAGTACGCGCCGGCCGCCTCCTCCGGCGTCCTCGGCCGCAGCGGCGCCTTGTCGATCAGCGGCATCAGCCTGCCCTGCGCGCCCGAGTAGGCGAGCGTCGGCTCGTCGAACTGCCGCAGCAGTTCCAAGTCGGACTCCCGCGCGCTGCGCACCGGCCCGATGGCCTCGGGCAGCTTGGTGGCGTACACCGCCATCAGCCGGCTCAGACCGCCCTCGACCTGCTCCGCGTACACGATGTCCGCCGCGTCGAGTCCGGTCTGGGGGCGGGCCGCGCGTACGTTGTCGATCTTCACGGCGAGTAGGGAACCGGCGCCTGTGGAACCGGTGGGCGCGGAACCGGTGGGTGTCGTACTGCTTCGGCCGTCCCCGGGCTTCTGCCCGCGTCCGTCGTCGATCCCGGACCCGCTCGCCGAGCAGCCTCCCGCCATCAGGGCACCCGTCGTCACCGCGGCGAGCAGCGCCCCGGTCACCCCACCGCGCCGCATCCGAGCTCTCAGTCCCATGCCCACCGTGGCCACCTTGTCTCGCGTCTTCGATTGTGCGCTTGTATGTTCAACGGTGGCCATACCCGATTAATCCTGATTTTGCGCACTTTGATAGGCCGGTCGGCCCAGTGCGAGACCACATCCGGCGCTACGGCGCGATGCCGGGCGCCGGGCCGAGGATCTCCGCCAGGTCGTAGTTCACCGGCTCCTCCAGCTGGGCGTATGTGCAGCTCTCGGCGGTGCGGTCCGGGCGCCAGCGGCGGAAACGGGCCGTGTGGCGGAAACGGACGCCGTTCTCCATGTGGTCGTACGCCACCTCGGCGACCAGCTCGGGCCGCAGCGGCACCCAGGAGAAGTCCTTCTTCGCCGACCAGCGGCTCGGGGCGCCCGGCAGCCGTGCCGTCTCGTGCGCGGCCTCGTCCGACCAGGCCGCCCAGGGGTGTTCCGCGACGTTCTCCATCCGCAACGGCTCCAGCTCCTCCACCAGCTCCGCGCGCCGCTTCATGGGGAACGCCGCCGACACGCCCACATGCTGGAGGACGCCCTCGTCGTCGTGCAGGCCGAGCAGCAGGGAACCGACGACGGGCCCGCTCTTGTGGAGGCGGTAGCCCGCGACCACCACGTCCGCCGTGCGCTCGTGCTTGATCTTGAACATCGCGCGCTCGTCCTGCCGGTAGCGCAGCGTCAGCGGCTTGGCGATCACACCGTCGAGGCCCGCGCCCTCGTACTGCTCGAACCACTCCTCGGCCACCGCACGGTCCGTCGTCGCCGGGGCGAGATGGACGGGAGCCGTGACGCCGGAAAGGGCCGCCTCCAGCAGGGCGCGCCGGTCGGTCAGCGGGACGTTCAGGAGCGACTCGTCGGCCAGGGCGAGCAGGTCGAAGGCGACGAAGGAGGCCGGAGTCGTCCCTGCCAGCATGCGGACGCGGGAGTCCGCCGGATGGATGCGCTCGGTCAGCGCGTCGAAGTCGAGCCGCCCGTCGCGGACGATCACGATCTCGCCGTCCACCACGCAGCGCTGCGGCAACCGCTCCTTGAACGCCTCGACCAGCTCGGGGAAGTACCTGGTCAGCGTCTTGCCCGTACGGCTGCCGAGCTCCACCTCCGCCCCGTCACGGAACACGATCGCCCGGAAGCCGTCCCACTTCGCCTCGTAGTGCATGCCCGGCGGGATCTTCGCCACGGACTTGGCGAGCATCGGCTTCACGGGCGGCATCACCGGCAGGTCCATGCCTTCGATTCTGCGACCATCTGTGGTCATTCGCCCGGTGTGCGAGGTATGCGCGGTACGCCTACCGTGGCTCGCATGGGCGATGCGGTGGAGCTGGAGGCGGCGGGCAGGACGGTACGGCTGTCCAGCCCGGACAAGGTCTTCTTCCCGGAGCGCGGTTTCACCAAGCTGGACCTCGCCCGGTACTACCTCGCCGTCGGGCCCGGCATCCTGCGCGCCCTGCGCGACCGGCCCACCACCCTGGAGCGGTACCCGGACGGTGTGACCGGCGAGTCGTTCTTCCAGAAGCGGGCCCCGAAGAACATGCCCGGCTGGATTCCCACCGCCCACATCACCTTCCCCAGCGGCCGCAGCGCCGACGAGATGTGCCCCACCGAGGTCGCCGCCGTCCTGTGGGCCGCCCAGTACGGCACGCTCACCTTCCACCCCTGGCCGGTCCGCCGCGACGACGTCGACCGCCCCGACGAACTCCGCATCGACCTCGACCCCCAGCCCGGCACCGACTACGCCGACGCCGTGCGCGCCGCCCATGAACTGCGCGCCGTCCTCCACGAGTACGGCGATCTGCGCGGCTGGCCGAAGACCTCCGGCGGCCGGGGTCTGCACGTCTTCGTACCGCTCGCACCCCGCTGGACCTTCACCCAGGTCAGACGCGCCGCCATCGCCGCCGGCCGCGAACTGGAGCGCCGTATGCCGGAACAGGTGACCACGGCCTGGTGGAAGGAGGAGCGGGGCGAGAAGATCTTCGTCGACTACAACCAGACCGCCCGCGACCGCACCATCGCCTCCGCCTACTCCGTACGCCCCCGCCCGCACGCCCCTGTCTCTGCACCCCTGACATGGGACGAGGTCGGCGACGCCGTACCCCGCGACTTCGACCTCGCGACCATGCCCGGCCGCTTCGCCGAACTGGGCGACGTGCACGCCGACATGGACGACCACGCCTTTTCCCTCGAAGCCCTGCTGGAGCTCGCCTCCCGTGACGAACACGACCACGGGCTGGGGGACCTGCCGTACCCGCCCGAGTATCCGAAGATGCCGGGGGAACCCAAGCGGGTACAGCCGAGCAGGGCTCGCAAAGAGAGGCCCGCGACTTCCTGAGGCCTACAACCCCTTGATCCCTACAGTTCCTTGATCTCTACAACTCCTTGATCCGGATGTCCCGGTACGACACCACGTCCGTCGTCCCGTGCACCTGGAGCCCGAGGTAGCCGGAGGCGAACCGCCGCCCGTCCGTGCCCGGGTCGTCCGAGCGGGGCGGGACGAAGTCCTGGCCGCCGATGTTGTCGAACTCGTTGATCAGCACGCCGTTGCGGTACACCGAGTAGTGCTGGTCGACCACGCGGATCTCGTAGTCGTTCCAGGTGCCCTTCTGCGTGACGCCCGCACCGGCGAGCCCGACCCGGTCGAAGCCGTAGACCGAGCCCGTCTTGTACATGTCGCCGTCGGGCCGGTCGAGCACCTGCACCTCGTGCCCGTACTTGATGGCGACCCACTCCGGCCGCGA
Organism: Streptomyces sp. NPDC002845; assembly: GCF_053591955.1. Taxonomy (NCBI): domain Bacteria; kingdom Bacillati; phylum Actinomycetota; class Actinomycetes; order Kitasatosporales; family Streptomycetaceae; genus Streptomyces; species Streptomyces sp. NPDC002845. The sequence continues at coordinate 18,508 of NZ_JBSFUU010000025.1, forward strand.
CTCCTCCGGGTGCCCGTGGACCCGGGGGAAGCGGACGAACACCCCCGAGTTGGCGTTCCCGGTGCCCGGCGCGTCGTCACGCCACTGGAGCCGCAGCGAGAAGTCGCCGTACTTCCGCTCGGGGAACCACAGCATGCCGAGCCCGCCCACCGTCGTACCCGAGGTGATCGACCCGTCGGCGTTCATGGCGAACGAACCGCCGCCCACGTGCTGCCACTTGGCGAACGACTCCGGCGTACCGTCGAGGATCTTCCGGTAGCCCTCGGTCTGGCCGGGCCTGCCGATGCCGGACTCCCGGGCCGCCGTCCGGACGGCCGTGTACTCGCGCTGGTCGACGACCCCTTCCCCGAGGAGCCTGTCGACGACCGTCTTCACGTGCTTCAGGAACAACGCGTGGGACGTCCACTCCTTCTCGTCCTCGATCAACTCATTGATACGGCAACGGTTGTTGGTGACCCGGTTCGGCACACCCGAGTCGACCGTGCCGACGATGACGGTCAACCGCTCGTCGTACTCGGCGCAGTTGGGCGCCGGCACCCCGCCGCCCGCGACGACCGTGAAGCTCACGGTCCGGGCCTCGGAGGTGTTGCCCGCCCGGTCGCTCGCCCGGTAGGCCACCGTGTGCGTGCCCGCGCGGTCGACCAGCACGGGTGCGGTGTAGGTGAGATAGGGGCCGCCGTCGAGCGAGTACTCGATCGTGGCGACGCCGGAGCCGCCGTGCTCGTCCGTCGCGCCGACCGTCACCCTCGCGCTGGAGATGTACGCCCCGTCGGAGTTCCGGTCCCCCTCGACGGTCACCCCGGTCACCGGCGCGTTCGTGTCCTCGACGGGCGGCGCGACCACCGTGAACTCCACGCTCCGCTCGGCGGACACGTTCCCCGCCCTGTCGGTGGCGCGGTAGCGCACGGTGTGCGCGCCGACCTCGTGCACCATCACCGGGACCGTGTACGGCTGCCAGGCGCCCGAGGCCCCGAGCGCGTACTCGATGGTGTTGACGCCGGAGCCGGTGTCGGACGCCGACACGGTGACGGTCGCCATGGCGACGTACTCACCCTGCGGGTTCTGCTCACCGGTCACCGTCGCGGACGTCTGAGGCGGTGTCGTGTCGTCCGTCGGCGGTGCGACCACCGTGAACTCGACGCTCTTCTCGTCCGCCGTGTTGCCCGCCCGGTCGATCGCCCGGTAGCGGACCTTGTGGTCACCGACCTGGTCGATCACGACGGGAGTGGTGTAAGGCTGCCAGGCTCCGTCGTCGCCGATCGCGTACTCGACGCGGTCGACCCCCGAGCCCTCGTCGGTGGCGCCGACGGTCACGGTCGCCGAGCCGACGTACGCACCGTCGGAGTTCTGCGTCCCGCTCACCGAGGACGACGTCTCGGGCGCGGTGGTGTCCTCGCCGCTGCCCTCGGTCACCACGAGGATGCCCTGCATCACCCCGTGGCCGGGGATCGCGCAGTAGTAGAGGTAGCGGCCGGGCGTGAGCGTCACCTCGGCGGTGTGGCGGCCGCCCTGGTCGTCGTTGGGGTTGGCCAGGATGTTCAGCGGGACGTCGTTGTTGTACTCCGGGTCGGAGACGTCGAACGTCAACGTGTGGGGCATTCCTATGGTGTTGCCGGTCGCCTCGCTGTTCTCGAAGACGATCGTCGTCGGCCCCGCCACCGCGGTCTGCGGGGCCGACGTGTACGCGTTGATGCCACCGTCGGCGGTCCAGGTCAGCACCTGGGCGGCCGAGTCCGTCGGGGCGTCGGTCTGGCCGACGGCGGACGTCGACGTGAGCCCGAGCACCATCAGCAAGGACGCCAGCAAGGCCGTCCACAAACGTCTCTCGCGCATCACTCCGCCTTCCTCGCCAGCTGATCGGCGGCAGGCGTCGGGCCACCGCCCGTGTAAGTGACCCGCCACAGCGCCGACTTGGAGTCCGAGGTGAAGAAGCCGCGCCCGTAGTCCAGGACGTACAGCGAACCGTCGGGCCCGAACTTCCAGTCCATGAGGTTCCTGATGCCGTCGTTGCCGATGGGCACGATCTTCTTCAGCGACTCCGCGTGGATCGGCAGCCCGCCGTCGCCCTCGGTCCTGGGGTCGGTGAGCACGGCGTGGCGCGGCTGGTCGGCGTCGTAGAAGTCACCGACGAACCACTTGCCGTCCCAATAGGCGGGCCACTGACCGTCGCCGGCGACCGAGGCGTCGTACCGGTAGACCGGCCCGTTCATCGCGGCCTGTCCGCCGCCCTTCAGCCACGGCAGCAGATAGGTGGCCTCCTCGCTGTTGTACGAGGGCACGCCGTTCGCGTCGCGCGGGAAGTCCGGGGCGCCGCCCTGGGGCGCGTACCAGATGTTGTTGCCGGTCACAGGGGGAAGGTTGACGAGGCCGTCGTTGTTCGGGGACTCGTTCTTCGGGTGGTCGCAGTCGTACCAGCCGAGCGGCTGCGACGGGTCCGGCAGATTGCGGTCCCGGTAGGGCTGCTTGTTGCCCATGCAGTACGGCCAGCCCCGGTTGCCCGCCTCGGTGATGACGGCGAACGTGTCGTACTTCGCCGGGCCCCACGTCGGTGAGGGCGTACTCGCGTCCGGGCCGACCCAGCCCGCGTAGAGGGTGTCGGTCTTCTGGTCGACGAAGATGCGGGCGGGGTTCCTGACTCCCATGACGTAGATCTCGCCGCGTGTCTTGCCGCCGCCCTCGTCGGTCTCCCTGCCCGTGAAGAGGTTGCCGTCGGGGAGGGTGTACGTGCCGTCGGGCTCCGGGTGGATGCGAAGGATCTTGCCGTTGAGGTTGTTGGTGTTGCCGGCGGTGCGGCGCGCGTCCGCGAACGAGACGCCCTTGTAGTTGGGCTCGGGGTTGTTGCCCGAGTAACCGTCGCTGAAGCGGCTGGAGTTGTTGTCGCCGGTCGCGATGTACAGGTTGCCCTGGGAGTCCCAGGCCATCCCGCCGCCCGCGTGACAGCAACTGTGGATCTGCACCGGCCAGTTCAGCAGCACCTTCTCGCTGCTCAGGTCCAGCTTGTTGGTGGCGAGGTCGAGCGTGAAGCGGGAGACGCGGCGCTCGGCCATGCGGGTGTCGCGGTTGATCTGCGAGTGGGGCGTGTAGTGCAGGTATACCCAGCCGTTCCGCTGGAAGGCCGGGTCCAGCTCGATGCCGAGCAGCCCCTCCTCGACCTTGATCAGCTCGTCGCCGCCGCCCTTGTTGCCGAAGACGGTGAGCGCGCCGGCCAGGGTGATCTGCCCGGTCCTGGGGTCGTAGACGTGGATCTCGCCCTGGCCCTTGCCGATGTCCGGGTCGTTCCAGTCGATGACCACGGGCTGGGACGCGTCGGCGCCGCCCCGGCCGATGTACAGGACCCGTCCGTCGGGCGCGGTCACCAGTCCGTGCGGCTCGCCGATCTGGTCGTTCCTGCCCGGCTGGTTGGGCTGGGTCAGGCGCTCCGCCTTGTAGTTGGCGTTGATCGTCGCCGTGCAGTCGGCCTGGCTCAGGCGCGTCGTCCACATCAGGGCGCCGCGCAGATGCGTACGGAAGTCGGTCTCGTCGTACGAGGAGACGGTGCCGCCCATGCCCGTGTAGAAGGAACGGCCGCCGTCGTAGTCACGGCACCAGCTCACCGGGTGGTCCCAGCCGTTGGCACTCGCCCCCGGCTGGTACGTCGACTCCCGCACCCGGGCGACGGTGTGGACGTCACCGGACGGGTTCTTCACCCAGTTGAACCACTGGTCGGGGCGCTTCCACTGCACCGGCAGGTCCTTCGTGGCCGGATGCCGCCGGTCGCCCACCTCAACGGTCGCCCGCTGCACGGCGGTTGGGCTCGAGGCGGCCGGGCGGGCGCCGATCAGGCCCGTGAACCAGTCCGAGTACGGCTCGGCGCGGGCCGCGTCATGGACGCCGAGGAAACCGCCGCCCGCCTCCATATAGGCCTCAAGGCCCGCCTCCTGCTCGGGGGCGAGGACGTCTCCGCCGCCGGTGAGGAAGACGACGGCGTTGAAGCGGCTCAGCCGGGTGTCGTTGGTGAACACGGAGGCGTTGTCGGTGGCGACGACGTCGAAGCGCTGGTCGGTCGGTCCGGACAGGCCGATCTTCTCGATGGCCTCGATGCCCGCGTTGACGAGCGGCGACTCCTCGCCGGGCGCCGCGGAGCCGTAGAAGAGCAGCACCCTCGGGGTGGCGCTGCCCGGCGGTGACGTGATGGACATCGTTGTCAGGGTCGGGTCGGGCGCCGGGAGCGCGCCCGCGGCGGGGCCCGTGAGAACCCCGGCGGTGACAACTCCGGCGGCCAGAGCGGCGGTCCAGCCGCGTCTGGCTCTGCTCAACCCTCTTATGGATAAGGGCGTTTGATGCGGTGTGCGCCGCATGTGGTCCTCCACCCCTCGTTGGTCACAGCAACAGCGCCAAGGAAGCTAGACCTCTTTTCGCGGCTCGCCAATAGGTATGACCGTGATTGCCCGAACTTTGTCCCGGGTGTGGAAAAACGAGAGGCGCACGGCTACCGTCTCACAGGTCCCTCTCTTTTCCTCTCTGTCATCCTCCGTCAAATTCCGTACCAGGGTGGGGAGTTCGGCATGGACAGACGCGGCTTCAACCGGCGGGTGCTCCTGGGGGGAGCGGCCATGGCGACATCGTTGTCGGCGGCCCCGCAGGCCCTCGGCGCCGAGGAGACGATCGTGCGTACGGCGCCCGCCGGGGGAGAGGTGAGGCACATCAAGCTGTACGCCGAGAGGCTCCCCGACGGGCAGATGGGCTACGGCCTCGAAAAGGGCAAGGCGTCCATCCCCGGGCCACTGATCGAGCTCAACGAGGGCGACACGCTCCACATCGAGTTCGAGAACACCATGGACGTGGCGGCCAGCCTGCACGTCCACGGCCTCGACTACGAAATCTCCAGCGACGGAACCAAGTTGAACAGGAGCGACGTCGAGCCCGGCGGCACCCGCACCTACACCTGGCGCACCCATGCCCCCGGCCGTCGCAAAGACGGCACCTGGCGTGCGGGCAGCGCCGGGTACTGGCACTACCACGACCACGTCGTCGGCACGGAGCACGGCACGGGCGGTATCCGGAAGGGTCTGTACGGCCCGGTGATCGTCCGCAGGAAGGGCGACGTCCTCCCGGACAAGACCGTCACCGTCGTCTTCAACGACATGATGATCAACAACAAGCCCGCCCACTCCGGGCCCGACTTCGAGGCCACCGTGGGCGACCGGGTCGAGTTCGTCGTGATCACCCACGGCGAGTACTACCACACCTTCCACATGCACGGTCACCGCTGGGCGGACAACCGCACAGGCATGCTGACCGGGCCCGACGACCCCAGCCAGGTCATCGACAACAAGATCACGGGCCCCGCCGACTCCTTCGGCTTCCAGGTGATCGCGGGCGAGGGAGTCGGCGCCGGCGCCTGGATGTACCACTGCCACGTCCAGAGCCATTCCGACATGGGGATGGTGGGCCTGTTCCTGGTACGGAAGCCGGACGGGACGATTCCGGGGTACGAGCCGCACGAGCATTAGTACGACCCGGAGGGGGCTGTGACCGGGGGCAAGTCCTGGACGTCTCCGGGACGGAGCGGGTTTGGTTGTCAGGGAGCGCTCTCAAGCACCGCTCCGGAGCGCCGGTATCCTGATCCGGAACCGCTCTGGAGGAGACCCGAAGTGACCGAGACAGCGTCGCGCCCCACGCTGGAGGCCGTGGCGGCGCGGGCCGGGGTGTCGCGGGCGACCGTGTCGCGGGTCGTCAACGGGGGCGAGGGCGTGCGCGAGCCGCTCGTGGAGCGGGTGCGCAAGGCTGTCGAGGAACTCGGGTACGTGCCCAACCAGGCCGCCCGGAGTCTGGTCACCCGGCGGCACGACGCCGTGGCCGTCGTGATCGCCGAGCCCGAGACCAGGGTCTTCGCGGATCCCTTCTTCGCCCTCCAGCTCAGGGGCATCAGCAAGGAGTTGACCGCGCACGACTCCCAGTTCGTGCTGCTGCTCACGGAAGGGCGGGACGACCACGCCCGCGTCGGGCGGTACCTCGCCGGCGAGCACGTCGACGGCGCGCTCGTGTTCTCGCTGCACCTCGACGACCCGCTGCCGGGCCTGATCCACGGCGCCGGTGTACCGACCGTGTTCGGCGGGCGGCCCGGCTGGGGGGACGGCACGCGCGGTGTCGTCTACGTGGACAGTGACAACCGGGGCGGCGCGCGGGACGCCGTACGGCATCTCGTCGCTCTGGGGCGTACCCGGACCGCCCATATCACCGGGCCCCTCGACCAGACCTCGGCGGTGGACCGGCTCGACGGGTTCCGGGACGTCATGGTGGATGCCGACCCCCGGCTGATCATCGAAGGCGACTTCACGCCCGCGGGCGGGGAGCGGGCGATGGGGGAGCTCCTCGACCGCTGCCCGGACCTGGACGCCGTGTTCGCGGCCAACGACCTCTCCGCGTCCGGTGCCCTGCGTGTCCTGCACGAGCGGGGGCGGCGCGTCCCCGAGGACGTTGCCGTCGTCGGCTTCGACGACATGCTGCCGGTGACCGAACAGACCGACCCGCCGCTCACGACGGTCCGTCAGGACATAGAGGAGATGGGGCGGTTGATGACCCGGCTGCTGCTGCGCGGACTGGAGCGCCGCGGCCCGGCCGAGCAGGGGGTGGGCGGCGCGCCCTCCAGCGTCGTCCTGCCGACCACGCTGGTACGACGCGCCTCCGCCTGAGGGCTACGCGCCCACACTCACCGTGAACCGCCGTGGGTTCCCGTCGTGTGCCGCGCCCGACACGTCCGGCTGACCGTCGGGCCGTACGTCGTCGTACGGAAACGCGTACCCGATGGGTGCGTCGGCGTGCACCACGCGCGTCCAGTGGTTCGTCACGGCGCCCTGGTCGTAGTCGGCGGCCGTGGGTCCGTTCGGCACAGGGGGTGAGGCCCCTGCCGTGGTGCACCCACTGTTCCCAGGGGGAATTGATTGGTCAGGACTTTCGACTGAGAGCGCTCTCACCGACGTCCCGACGGCCGACCGAACACTTCGGTGCCCGGCCGGTCTCGGGTCTCGGGGTCAGCCCTGCGGCGGCTCGCTCTTGAGCACCGCGAACCGTGCCCCGTACGGATCGGCGAGCTTGGCGAAACGGCCCACGCCCTCCATGGACGTCGCGGGCATACGGACCTTGCCGCCCTGCTCCCGCGCCCTGCCGACCGTGGCGTCCGTGTCCGTCACCTCGAAGTACGGCAGCCAGTACGCCCCGGTCTCCGTCTCGGTCGGGTCGTCGGCCAGCGGGACGATGCCGCCGAACATGGCCTCCGGCTCGGTCCCTGCCGGGTTGACGCACGTGTACGTGCCCTCGGGGAACGTGATGGCGGAGGTCTCCCAGCCGAACACGGCGTTGTAGAACCCGGCGGCCGCGGGCAGGTCCGGCGTGTAGAGCTCCAGCCAGCACAGCGAGCCGGGGGTCACGACGACATCGAGGCCCTTGATCCGCGCGGGCTGCCAGATGCCGAAGGGCACGCCCGCGGGGTCGGCGAGGATGGCCATGCGGCCGTGCTCCATCACGTCCATCGGCTGCATGAGCACCGAGCCGTGCGCCTGCTCGGCGGCCTTCGCCGTGGCGTCCGCGTCCGGGGTCTGGAAGTACACGGTCCAGGAGGGCGGGCCCTGCTCCGGTGGGTTCTGCATGCCGCCCGCGGCGGTCCTGCCGTCGAGCTGGAAGAAGCCGTAGCCGCCGGCCTCGGGCCCGCCCGACTGGAACTGCCAGCCGAACAGACCGCCGTAGAAGGACGAGGCGCCGTCGATGTCGGGGGTACCGAGATCGAGCCAGTTCGGGGCGCCGGTGACATAACGGGTGGTGAGCATCTTTGCCCTCCTCTGAAGGGTCCCCTTGCCTGCTCTGCCCGAGTCTTGCACCGCCCACTGACAACCGCCGCCGGGATGTGGCAGCGGGGTGGGTGACCAGGGTGGCGATGGGTGCGGTCCCGTTCGGTGATCGGCATGGACCGTGGCGTGGGTCGTGGCGCGGATCGTGTACGTGTGCGCCTCTCCCGCGCGCCGCCGTGCGCTGCCCGGTCGGGCGTGGGCAGGATCGAAGGCTGGGAACCACGCGTTGATGCGGCGTTGATCGAACGTTTTTCGCCGCCCGGCACCATCCTGCCCATGTACTACGACACGATCACCCCCTCTGTCATCGACTGGCAGGGGCAGGCGCTCTGCGCGCAGACGGGTGCCGACTTCTTCTTCCCCGAGCCTGGCAGTTCGGTGCGCGAGGCGAAGCGCATCTGCGGCATGTGCGAGATGCGCTCCGCCTGCCTCGAATACGCGCTCGCCAACGACGAGCGCTTCGGCGTCTGGGGCGGGCTGTCGGAGAAGGAGCGCCTGCGACTCAGGCGCACCGACCCCGGCTGACGGCCCCCCCGTCCGGCACCGGCCGTTTCCGGCCACCGCCGGACGCCGACCGCACCGACCCGAACGAGCACGGGTGGACGAACTCCCGGGTGAGCCGGTAACCGAACGGCGCCCCGAAGAGCGTCGGCACCGCCTCCACCCCCACGCCCTGGGTGACTCCCGTCCCGCTTTGCTCGCCCCCGGGCCCCCAGAGCCGTATCCACGCCGACCTGCGTGCCGCCTGGATCGCGTTCGCGGGCCCGCTGATCGCGTACGAGTAAGAGCCGCCGGGCGCGCGGCCCGTGTGTTACGCGCCCGCGCGCGCCGCCATCCGTGCCTTGCGCGCCGCGAGCTTCTCGTCGAACTTACTGGCCTCCGAGTCGAGCCCGTCCATGTAGAGCCCGAGCTCCTCCTGCGCGCGCAGGCCGTCCGGGCCCAGGCCGTCGATCTCCATGACCTTCAGGAAGCGGAGCACCGGCTGGAGGACGTCGTCGTGGTGGATCCGCATGTTGTAGACCTCGCCGATGGCCATCTGGGCGGCGGCGCGCTCGAAGCCGGGCATGCCGTGACCGGGCATGCGGAAGTTCACGACCACGTCCCGGACCGCCTCCATGGTCAGGTCGGGGGCGAGCTCGAAGGCGGCCTTGAGGAGGTTCCGGTAGAAGACCATGTGGAGGTTCTCGTCGGTCGCGATGCGGGCCAGCATGCGGTCGCAGACCGGGTCACCGGACTGGTGGCCGGTGTTGCGGTGCGAGATGCGGGTGGCCAGCTCCTGGAAGGCGACGTAGGCGACGGAGTGCAGCATCGAGTGCCGGTGGTCGTGCTCGAAGCCCTCGCTCATGTGCGCCATGCGGAACTGCTCCAGCTTGTCCGGGTCCACGGCGCGCGAGGCGAGCAGGTAGTCGCGCATCACGATGCCGTGCCGGCCCTCCTCGGCGGTCCAGCGGTGCACCCAGGTGCCCCAGGCGCCGTCGCGGCCGAAGAGCGTGGCGATCTCGTGGTGGTAGCTGGGGAGGTTGTCCTCGGTGAGGAGGTTGACGACCAGCGCGATCCGGCCGATCTCGGTGACCTTGGACTGTTCCTTGTCCCAGGCCTCGCCGTCCTCGAAGAGGCCGGGGAAGTTGCGGCCGTCGCTCCACGGCACGTACTCGTGCGGCATCCAGTCCTTGGCGACCTGCAGATGCCGGTTGAGTTCCTTCTCGACAACTTCCTCCAGCGCGTACAGCAACCGGGCGTCGGTCCAGGCGGACGGGTTGCCGAGATGGGGGGAAGTGATCGTCACGGTGGCTCCAGGGGACGTACGAGCGAGCGTGGCCACGAGCGCGTGGCCCGAACTTACGGCATCGTAGGCTACGAATCCGTAGGTTACGTATCCGTAGGTTAAGGGTGTCGTAAAGACCGCTGATCAGCAGGGCTCCCAAGGCCTGCGACACACCCCGCGGACCCGCAGGTCGCGGGGCAAAACGGGTGCGGGGTCAGACGTCAGGCGTACAGCTCCCGCAGCCGGACCGAGAGGCATGTCACACAGCCCTCGAGCTTCTCGAACTCGCCGATGTCCACGACGACGGGCTCGTAGCCCAGGTCCGCGAACAGCTCGGCGGTCTTCGGCGCGCTGGCCGCCATGAGCAGCTTGTCCCCGCCGAGCAGCACCACGTGGGAGCCGGACTCCTCCGGCACCGGCAGGAAGGGCGAGTACAGCGAGGGCGTGTCCATCTTCGGGATGTACCCGATGACCGTGCCGTCGGGCAGCGCGGTCACCGCCGACTTCAGGTGCAGCACCTTGCTCACCGGTACGGCGACGACCCGCGCCCCGAGCGGCTCGAAGGCCGCGCGCAGTTGCTGGATCCCGGCGGCGTTGGTGCGCCCGCCCCGTCCGACGTACACCGTGTCGCCGATCTTCAGGACGTCGCCGCCGTCGAGCGTGCCCGGTTCCCAGACCCAGTTCACCGAGCAGCCGAGCGCGGCCACGGCCTCCTCGACCCCGGCGGTCTCGTCGCGCCGCGAACTCGCGCCGGAGCGCGCGATCAGCGCCACATTGCGGAACATCACGACCGTGTCCTCGACGAACGCCGAGTCGGGGCAGTCGTCGGCCGGGTCCACCTCGATCGTCTCCCAGCCGTGCGTGCGCAGCGCCTCCGCGTACGCCTCCCACTGCTCGACCGCGAGATCGACGTCCACCTTCTCCCGTTCGATGTGCGTGACCAGCCCTTCGGCCAGACGAGGGCTGGGTCGGCGGATCAGGGCCTTCTTGCTGGACACGTGTGGTTCTCCGTCTCGGGGAAGTCGATCAGGGCACCTGTTCGAGGGGCTGACGGCGCACATCATGCAGGGCCGCGCCGGGGCGACGAAACCCCCGAGGGACAGCGTCACCGTCTCCCCACCGCCATCTCACCGTACGCGGGTGCGCGCGCCGGCCTCCAACCCGGGCCGGTTCCCCGGGCGCCGTGGGCTTCGCCCAAGCCGGGCCGGCCCCCCGGCTCCTCAAACGCCGGAGTGCCCCACCGCCCGTTGCAGGTGCTCCTCCGTGAACGACCCGCCCCCAGCAGCTCTGCACGCGTCCCCTCGAACACGCCCAGCCCGCCGTCCCCGCCGCCGTCCGGGCCCAGATCGATCAACCAGTCGGCGCGGGCGACGGCATCGAGGTCGTGCTCGACGACGATGACGGTGTTGCCCGCGTCCACCAGCCGGTCGAGGAGTCCGGTCGCCTCCGGGGCGCTACAGCGGGTCGAGAGGCCGACCGCGCTCAACCCTCGGGCCTCCGCGCGCTCGTCCTCCCGCCTCCGGCGCGCCCCCCTGCGGCTCGGGCAACTGCGTGGCCGGATCGATGCATTGGCACTCACCGAGGGAGGCGGCCCATGCCCACGGCATCGATGTGACTCATGCCGACGACGCCAGGCGGCCTACCCGACAGCCTCCGACGTGATTTCCCTCAGTTCTCCGTCCTCCAGCAGCAGCCACCGCGTGATCCCGACCGACTCCAGGAACGGCATGTCGTGACTGGCCACGATCAGTGCCCCCTCGTACGACTCCAGGGCCGTGGTGAGCTGCCGCACGCTCGCCATGTCCAGGTTGTTCGTCGGCTCGTCGAGCATCAGGAGCTGCGGGGCGGGCTCGGCGAGCATCAGCGCGGCGAGCGCGGCCCGGAAGCGTTCACCGCCGGAGAGCGTCGCCGCCTCCTGGTCGGCCCGGGCGCCCTTGAACAGGAAGCGGGCCAGGCGGGCCCGGACCCGGTTGTTGGTGGCGCCGGGCGCGAACCGGGCCACGTTCTCGGCGACCGTCAGCCCGTCGTCGAGCACGTCGAGCCGCTGCGGCAGAAAGCGCAGCGGTACGTGCGCCTTCGTCTCGCCGGCCACCGGCTCCAGCTCGCCCGCGACGGTGCGCAGCAACGTCGTCTTGCCCGAGCCGTTGCGCCCGATCAGCGCGATCCGCTCGGGGCCGCGCAGGTCGAAGCCGCCCGGGATGCGTGCGCCGTACCTCAACTCCAGGTCCTGGAGGGTGAGGACGGTACGGCCCGGGGGCACGGCCGTGTACGGCAGGTCGACGCGGATCTCGTCGTCGTCCCGTACGGCCTCCACGGCCTCGTCGAGGCGGTCCTTGGCCTCGGCGAGCTTCTCCTCGTGCATGATGCGGTGCTTGCCGGCGGAGACCTGGGCCGCGCGCTTGCGCGCCCCCATGACGATCTTCGGCTCGCGCTTCTGCTCGTACATCTTCTGTCCGTACCGCTTACGACGGGCCAACTTGACCTGGGACTCGATCAGTTCACGCTTCTGCTTCTTCATGTCGGCCTCGGCGACCCGCACCATCCGCTCCGCCGCCTCCTGTTCGGTGGCGAGCGTCTCCTCGTACGCGGAGTAGTTGCCGCCGTACCAACTCACCTCCCCGGAGCGGAGATCGGCGATCTGGTCGACCAGATCGAGGAGTTCGCGGTCGTGGCTGACCACGATCATCACCCCGGACCAGGACGCGACGGTGTCGTACAGGCGCCGACGCGCGTACAGGTCGAGGTTGTTGGTGGGCTCGTCCAGCAGGAGGACGTCCGGGCGGCGCAACAGCAGCGAGGCCACGCGCAGGAGCACCGATTCGCCGCCGGAGACCTCGCCGATCGTGCGGTCCAGGTCGATGTGGCCGAGGCCGAGTTCGCCGAGGGTGGCCCGGGCGCGCTCCTCCACGTCCCAGTCGTCGCCGACCGTCGCGAAGTGCTCCTCGGCCACGTCGCCCGCCTCGATGGCGTGCAGCGCGGCCCGGGTCGCGGCAATACCGAGCGCCTCGTCGACCCGCAGTCCGGTGTCGAGCGTGACGTTCTGCGGCAGGTGGCCGACCTCGCCCGCCACGCGGATCGTGCCCTCGGCCGGGGCGAGCTCTCCGGCGATCAGCTTCAACAGGGTCGACTTCCCTGATCCGTTGACGCCGACGAGCCCGGTCCGGCCGGGGCCGAACGCGATCTGCAGGTCGTCGAAGACGGTGGTGCCGTCGGGCCAGGCGAAGGAGAGGGACGTACAGGAAACGGAATATGACATGGGCGGCCTCGCGGTTGCTTGAGGTGGGTCAAGGGCAACGCGTGTGAGACACCGCGAGGGGGCATGAAAAGGGCCCCGCGCCGGAGGACGGCTCGTACGCCGAGGTCGCACGCAACGCACACACGCGGCGGTGTGTGACGCGGTGTCTCAGGACCTCAGACGAGCAACGTCCTTCTCCAATCGACGGCAACAGGACCGCTGTACAACGTAGGAGGGTGCGTAGGGGGTGTCAACGGATTAACACGGCCCCCGGCCCACCCGTCAGCACGCGTCGCGCATCAGCTCCGCCAGGTCGTGGTCCAGGTCGAGCTGGAGGTGTTCGAGACCGAGGGGCACCAGCTCGGTCGTACGGTCCAGGAAGCCCTGTACCTCACCGGACTTGACGTGCACGACGGCCGTGCCCTCGGGGGCGTGGAACTCCATGACCAGACGCTCGTAGCCGTAGTACGGCCGCACGCGGACGTCGCCCTGGCCGACGGCGCCCTCCATGCCGGACACCAGGAGGTCACGGGCGAAGGTCCAGCAGACCTCCACGCCCTCCAGGGTGGCCGGGGCCGGGAAGGTCATCCGGACGGCGAACGGGTCGCGCCGGTCGTACTGGAGCGTTGCGGGAATGCTCGGCATCCGCGGCGCGGCGGCGACGAGGCGGGCCTCTACGGGCTGCTCGATGACGGTGGACAACGCCTTGCTCCCTTGTGACGGCTGGACGGACTCCGGGTGTATGCGGCTGGGCACTTGAAGAGACGGCGGAATGGGCAGATCCGTGCACATGAAAGTCGAGTGACCTGTGTCACCGGGTTCATTCACTGTGGTGATCCAGCTCTCATCCCGTGCTCTCCGCGACATCGAATCGGACATCGCATCGGACATCGAATCGGAATCGCATCGGATATCGAAGAGGACATCCGAACACGCTCTCCGGTTCCCGTCGAGGCCATCTGGACGGCACCGGGGGAGTGCACCAGCTTCGCCCGCCATGAGGGGCATGGGGAAGTCGGGACGGGTGAGTCGGACGGTGACGGTGGGTCTGTGCGCGGTGGCGCTCGCCGCGGCACTGACGGCACCCACGCAGGCGTACGGCCCACAGCGGCCGTCGGGCGGGGGCGCGCAGCCGCACGGGGAGCCGAAGGACAGCGGCAGGCAGGACGTACGGTTCCGGGGCCTCGCTGCGGTCAGCCGGAGCACCGCCTGGCCGGCCGGCTCTCTGGGCACCGTGCTGCGCACGACGGACGGGGGCGCGAACCGGGCCGACGTGTCGCCGCCCGGCGCGGGGGAGTTGCAGTTCCGGGACATCGAGGCATTCGACGCGCGCCGGGCCGTGGCGCTCGCCATCGGTGAGGGCGAGGCCTCCCGGATGTACCGCACCGAGGACGGCGGCGCGACCTGGACGGAGTCGTTCCACAACACCGACGTGCGGGCCTTCTACGACTGCCTCATCTTCTTCGACCGCCGCCACGGGCTCGCCATGAGCGACCCGGTGAACGGAAAGTTCCGCATCCTCTCCGCCGGCGACGGCGACCGCTCCTGGACCGTGCTGCCCGACGCCGGGATGCCTCCGGCGCTGGAGGGCGAGGCCGGGTTCGCGGCGAGGGGGCTGTGCCTGGTCGGCGCCGGGCCTCGCGAGGTGTGGCCGGCCACCGGCGGGGCGGTACGCGCGCGTGTGCTGCACTCCGCCGACCGCGGTCTCACCTGGACGGTCACCGACACCCCGGTCCCGGCGGGCGACCCGGCCCGCGGCGTCTTCGCCCTCGCCTTCCGCGACCGCGCGCACGGCATCGCGGTCGGCGGCGACTACCGCCCCGGCCAGGCCTCGCCCCGGGCCGCCGCGACCACCCCGGACGGCGGCCGCATCTGGACCCCCGCGGCACAGCCCCCGCCCTCCCCCAGTGCTTGACGCCTGGGGGACCCCCATCCGCTCCGGCGTCACCTGGCTCCCGCACAGCCGCACCAGGCCCCTCGCCGTCGGCTCCACCGGCACCGACCTCACCACCGACGGCGGCCGCACCTGGCGGACCGTCGACACGGGCTCGTACGACACCGTGGACTGCGCCCCCGGCCGGAGTCCCGGTCGGGGAGGCCCGGGCTGCTGGGCGTCCGGCGAACAGGGGCGGGTGGTACGCCTGGAGCGCTGACTCCGCACACCTCGCACATCAGGTACTCGGAGCACATCAGGTACGGGGAGCACATCAGGTACTCGGACGATGGGGTACTCGGACGGCGAAAGGAGAGTGAGCGATCATGCCACGCGGTTCCAGCCCCAAGCGGGAACGCCAGTACGAGAAGATCAGGCAGAGCGCCCTTGACCGGGGAGAGAGCGGGGAACGCGCCAAGGAGATCGCCGCCCGGACCGTCAACAAGGAACGCGCCCGCTCCGGCGAGTCCGAGAAGGCCAGCCGTATCTCCACCCAGGACATGCCGTCCGGCAAGCGGGGCGGTCAGCGCTCCCACAAGGGTTCCCAGGGCCCCACCTACGACCAGCTGTACGAGGAGGCCAAGCGGCGGAACATCCACGGCCGCTCGGACATGAACAAGAGCGAGCTCCGGCGCGCCCTCGGAGACAAGTAGATCCCCGAAGGACACCGGCCGGGCGCCGGATGCGTACCCTCGACACCACCATGACGACCGTACGCATCCCGGCGGGCTGGCCCGCGACCGAAGAGCAAGCCCGCGCCGTGCAGGACGAGTTGCGGAGCAGGGTGGTGCTCGACGAGACCGGGCCGGCGCCCGGGACCGGTCATGTCACCGGCGTCGACGTCGCGTACGCCGACGAGCGGGACCTGGTCGCGGCGGCGGCCGTGGTGCTGGACGCGGCGACGCTCGACGTCGTCGCCGAAGCCACCGCCGTCGGCCGGGTCCCGTTCCCCTACGTGCCCGGCCTGCTCGCCTTCCGCGAGATCCCGACCGTCCTGGCCGCCCTCGACGCGCTCCCGTGCGAGCCCGGACTCGTCGTCTGCGACGGCTACGGCCTCGCCCATCCGCGCCGCTTCGGCCTGGCCGCCCACCTCGGCGTCCTCACCGCCCTGCCCACCATCGGCGTCGCCAAGAACCCGTTCACCTTCACGTACGACGACCCGGCCGCCCCGCGCGGCAGCGCCTCTCCGCTGCTCGCGGGCGCCGAGGAGGTCGGCCGCGCCCTGCGTACCCGGGACGGCGTCAAGCCGGTGTTCGTGTCGGTCGGCCACCGGGTGAGCCTCGACAACGCCTGCGCGCACACGCTCGCGCTCACCCCGGCCTACCGCCTGCCGGAGTCGACCCGGCGCGCCGACGCCCTGTGCCGCCGGGCACTCAGGGCCGCGACTGCCTGAGGTGACCTACCAGGTGACCTACGAGGTGACTGAGTACGTGAACTGAGTACGCGATCTGAGTACCTGTACGGATGTGGGCCCACATCCATGATCGGCAGGCTGTGCCCCATGACGACACACCGTGCCCCGAAGCCCGCCGCCACCCCGAGCCAGCCCGTCGAGCGGGTCGTACTCGCCGGGTTGCTCCTCGCCGTGGTCGCCGGACTGGCCTGGATAGGCGGGATGATCTACACGGTGACGGGCTGGGCCCAGTAACCCCCTTGGTTGGCCTACAACTTCCCCGCGACCCTGAAGGTGATCCCCGCCCGGCGCAACCGCTCGATCAGCGCATCGCCCATCACCACCGCCGTCGTGACCTGCCCGGACGTACGAGGCAGGTCGTCGAGCGCGAGACTGAGCGCCGACTCGGCGAGCATCTTCGCCGTCTCGTCGTAGCCGGGGTCGCCGCCCGAGACCTCGGTGAGGACGCGGCGCCCTCCGCCCTCGCCGACGAACCGCACCGAGAACCAGCTCTTCGCCCGCTTCTCGGCGCTCGGCCCCTCCCCGGGCTTGACCCGGTCCGACAACCAGCGCCGTACGGGCGGCAGTTGGGCGGCGGCGAGGACCGCGCCGACGCCGGCCGCCCCGCCCACGGCGAACGGCAGGCTCTTGACCGCCGCGTAGTGGCGGTAGCGGAAGCCGGGCCCGTACCGCTTCAGGACCCGTGCCGAGCGCTGCACCACCTGCGCGTCGATCGTGGGTAGGGGCAGCGCCCACGCCCCGACCTCCTTGGCGAACCGGGGCGCGCCCACCGGTGCGTACGCCCGCCGCCCCACCGTCCGCGGCTCGTGCCGCCTGCGGTCGCGGGCCGCGGCCAGCATCCGACGCCCGCGCGAGAACTGGTTGAGCGCGGAGGCGAACGTACCGCCCGAGAACATCGCGTCGGAGCGCACGAACCCGTCGACCGTCAGCGGCTCGCCCTCCGGCAGCTGTTGGACGGTGAAGTACACCCCGAGGTCGTGCGGGACCGAGTCGAAGCCGGCGGCGTGCACGAGCCGTGCCCCGGTCTCACGCGCGCGTGCGTCGTGCCGGACGTACATCAGGTCCACGAACTCGGGCTCGCCGCTGAGGTCCAGGTAGTCGGTACCCACATCGGCGCAGGCGGCGACCAGTTCCTCGCCGTACATCAGATAGGGGCCGACCGTCGTGGCCACCACGCGCGCGTGCAGGGCGAGTTCGCGCAGGGATCCCGGATCGGACACGTCGGCCCGGAGCACCCCGATCTCCTCGCCGCCGGGCAGCCGTTCGCGCAGCCGCTCCAGCTTCCGCGCGCTGCGCCCCGCCACCGCCCAGCGCAGCCCCTCGGGCGCGTGCGCGGCGAGATACTCCGCGGTGAGTTCCCCGACGAACCCGGTGGCCCCGAAGAGCACGATGTCGTACGGCCGCTCCGCCCTGCCCTGCCCGCTCATGGCACCCCTCGCACTCGCCCCCGAGCCATTGTCGGTGGCTGAGGCTAGCGTGAGGTACGAGCAGCCGGACGAGCGGGATCGCGTGGGACCAGGAGGTGGCCGTGGCCGTGGAGAGGAACGCGCTGAAAAAGTGGGAGAAGGTGCGCGGGTTCGCCCTCGGCCTGCCCGGCGCGGTCGAGGAGTTCCCGTGGGGCGGGAGCGTGGCGAAGGTCAACAAGAAGGTGTTCGTCTTCCTCGGCGCCGGCGACGGCAGCCATCCCCTGGGCGTCACGGTGAAGCTCAAGGACGAGGAGCTCCACGCCCATGCACTGACCTGTCCCGGCGCCGAGCCCGCGGGATACGGCCTGGGCAGGGCCGGCTGGGTGAGCGTCCCGCTGGAGGAGCAGGGCGCCCCCGCCACGGAGCTGTTGTGCGACTGGGTGGAGGAGAGCTACCGGGTGATCGCCCCGAAGAGGCTCATAGCGGAGCTGGACGCGGGCTGAGGCGCGCGGCCGGGGCCGACGGTGCACGGGACTTGGCCCTTGCGGCGGGACTCAACACAATGGCTAAGCGCTTGCTCGCCAAGGGCTTGTGCGGAGTGGAACACGTTCTTAGCATCGCTGGTGTTACATCAGTGGTGTCACACAGTGCTGGGGGCACGATGACAGTGGCAGGGACGCCCGCGCACGGCCCGCTCACCGGTGTGCGCGTGGTCGAGCTGGCCGGCATCGGGCCCGGCCCCTTCGCCGCCATGCTCCTCGCCGACCTCGGCGCCGATGTCGTCCGCGTGGACCGGCCGGGCGGCACCGGACTCGCCGTCAACCCCGAGTACGACGTCACCAACCGCAACAAGCGGTCCGTGATCGTCGACCTGAAGTCGCCGGACGGAGCGCACCGCGTCCTGGACCTCGTCGAACGCGCCGACATCCTCGTCGAGGGCTACCGCCCCGGCGTCGCCGAGCGCCTCGGCGTCGGCCCCGAGACGTGCCACGCCCGCAACCCGAGGCTCGTCTACGGCCGGATGACCGGCTGGGGCCAGGACGGCCCGCTGGCCCATCGCGCGGGGCACGACATCGCGTACATCGCCGTGACCGGCACCCTCGGCCTCATCGGCAGGCCCGACGAGCCGCCCGCGGTCCCCGCCAACCTCCTCGGCGACTACGCGGGCGGTTCGCTCTACCTCGTCGTCGGTGTCCTCGCGGCCCTGCACCACGCGCGCGCGACCGGCGCCGGACAGGTCGTGGACGGGGCCATCGTGGACGGCGCCGCACACCTGGCCGCGATGATCCACGGCATGCTCGCCGCCGGCCGCTGGCAGGACCGGCGCGGCGCCAACCTGCTCGACGGGGGCTGCCCCTTCTACGGCACGTACGAGACCGCCGACGGCCAGTACATGGCGGTGGGCGCCCTGGAACAGCAGTTCTACGGCGAGTTCGTGGAACTGCTCGGCCTCAAGGACGAGGCCCCGGCCCGGAAGGACCTGGCCCGCTGGGGTGAGCTGCGTGAGAAGGTCGCGGCCCGGTTCAAGACCCGTACGCGCGCGGAGTGGACCGCCGTCTTCGAGGGCTCCGACGCCTGCGTGGCACCCGTCCTGTCGCTGCGCGAGGCGCCCCGCCACCCGCATCTCGCCGCCCGCGGCACCTTCACCGACTTCGGAGGCATCACCCAGCCGGCCCCCACGCCCCGTTTCTCCACGACCCATACGTCCGTGCGCACCGGGCCCGCCCAGCCGGGCGCCGACACCGCGGACATCGCCCGCGACTGGGACATACCCGGCCTCCTGGACGGCGACGACTGAACCCTGCGGAACCCGCCCGCCTCTCCCCGGACCTCACCCGGCTCCTGATGTCCCGCGCGGCCGACCCTCTTGTCCTCCCCGTCACCCGACTTGCCCTCCCTGCACCCGAAAGGCCAGATTCGTGAGCACCGAAGCGTACGTGTACGACGCGATCCGCACCCCGCGCGGTCGCGGCAAGGCGAACGGCGCCCTGCACGGCACCAAGCCCATCGACCTGGTGACCGGCCTCATCCACGAGATCCGGCGCCGCTTCCCCGGCCTCGACCCGGCCGCGATCGACGACATCGTGCTCGGTGTCGTCGGGCCGGTCGGCGACCAGGGCTCCGACATCGCCCGTATCGCCGCGATCGCCGCCGGGCTGCCCGACACGGTGGCCGGCGTCCAGGAGAACCGCTTCTGTGCCTCGGGCCTCGAAGCCGTCAACATGGCCGCGGCGAAGGTCCGTTCCGGCTGGGAGGACCTGGTGCTCGCGGGCGGCGTCGAATCGATGTCCCGCGTCCCCATGGCCTCGGACGGCGGCGCCTGGTTCGCCGACCCGATGACCAACATCGCCACCGACTTCGTCCCGCAGGGCATCGGCGCGGACCTCATCGCCACCATCGAGGGCTTCTCCCGGCGGGACGTGGACGAGTACGCGACGCTGTCCCAGGAGCGGGCCGCGGCCGCCTGGAAGGACGGGCGGTTCGAGAGGTCCGTGGTGCCCGTGAAGGACCGCAGCGGACTCGTCGTCCTCGACCACGACGAGCACATGCGCCCCGGCACCACCGCCGACTCGCTCGCGGGGCTCAAGCCGTCGTTCGCGGACGTCGGGGAACTGGGCGGCTTCGACGCCGTGGCACTGCAGAAGTACCACTGGGTCGAGGAGATCGACCACGTCCACCACGCGGGCAACTCCTCCGGCATCGTGGACGGCGCCGCGCTGGTCGCCATCGGCTCGAAGGAGATCGGCGAGCGCTACGGCCTCACTCCGCGCGCGCGGATCGTCTCCGCCACCGTCTCCGGCTCCGAGCCCACCATCATGCTGACCGGCCCCGCGCCCGCGACCCGCAAGGCCCTCGCCAAGGCCGGACTGACCATCGACGACATCGACCTCGTAGAGATCAACGAGGCCTTCGCGGCGGTCGTGCTGCGCTTCGTGAAGGACATGGGCCTGTCGCTGGACAAGGTCAACGTCAACGGCGGCGCCATCGCCATGGGGCACCCGCTCGGCGCGACCGGCGCGATGATCCTCGGCACGCTCGTCGACGAACTCGAAGCGCGCGACCTGCGCCACGGCCTCGCCACGCTGTGCGTGGGCGGCGGCATGGGCATCGCGACGATCATCGAGCGCCTGTAACTCCCGGCGGACCACCAGACCTCAGACTTCGACGGAGACCCACGCCATGACCGAGAGCACCACCATCCGCTGGGAACAGGACGACACCGGCGTCGTCACCCTCGTCCTCGACGACCCCGACCAGTCCGCCAACACCATGAACGCGGCCTTCCGGACCTCCATCAGGGCGATCGCCGACCGGGCCGAGGCCGAGAAGGACTCGATCCGCGGCATCATCTACACGTCCGCCAAGAAGACGTTCTTCGCGGGCGGCGACCTGAAGGACATGATCAAGGCCGGTCCGGAGGACGCCCGGCAGGCCTTCGAGTTCGGCACGGAGGTCAAGAACGACCTGCGCCGCATCGAGACCCTCGGCAAGCCGGTCGTCACGGCGATCAACGGCGCGGCCCTGGGCGGCGGTTACGAGATCGCCCTCGCCAGCCACCACCGCGTCGCCCTCGACGCCCCCGGCTCCAAGATCGGCCTCCCCGAGGTCACCCTCGGCCTGCTCCCGGCGGGCGGCGGCGTCACCCGCACCGTCCGCCTCATGGGCATCGCGGACGCCCTCCTCAAGGTGCTCCTCCAGGGCACCCAATACAGCCCGCGGCGCGCCCTGGAGAACGGCCTCGTCCATGAAGTGGCCGCCACCCGCGAGGAGATGCTCACCAAGGCCCGCTCCTTCATCGACGCCAACCCCGAGTCGCGGCAGCCCTGGGACAAGCCGGGCCACCGCATCCCGGGCGGCACACCGGCCAACGCCAAGTTCGCCGCGAACCTCCCGGCGTTCCCGGCCAACCTCCGCAAGCAGCTGAACGGCGCGCCCTACCCGGCCCCGCGCAACATCCTCGCGGCCGCCGTCGAGGGCTCCCAGGTCGACTTCGAGACGGCGCTGACCATCGAGGCCCGCTACTTCACCGAGCTGGTCACCGGGCAGACCGCGAAGAACATGATCCAGGCGTTCTTCTTCGACCTCCAGGCCGTCAACTCCGGCGCCAACCGCCCCAAGGGCATCGAGCCCCGCCAGGTCCGCAAGGTCGCCGTCCTCGGCGCCGGGATGATGGGCGCGGGCATCGCCTACTCGTGCGCCCGCGCGGGCATCGACGTCGTCCTCAAGGACGTGTCCACGGAAGCCGCCGCGAAGGGCAAGGGCTACTCCGAGAAGCTCTGCGCCAAGGCCGTCTCCCGGGGCCGTACGACCCAGGAGAAGGCCGACGCGCTGCTCGCCCGCATCACCCCCGCCGCCGATCCGGCCGACCTCGCGGGATGCGACGCCGTCATCGAGGCCGTCTTCGAGGACGCGGCGCTGAAGCACAAGGTCTTCCAGGAGATCCAGCACGTCGTCGCGCCGGACGCCCTCCTGTGCTCCAACACCTCCACGCTGCCGATCACCGCCCTCGCGGAAGGCGTCGAGCGCCAGGCCGACTTCATCGGCCTGCACTTCTTCTCACCCGTCGACAAGATGCCGCTCGTCGAGATCATCAAGGGCGAGCGGACCGGAGACGAGGCGCTGGCCCACGCCTTCGACCTCGTCCGGCAGATCAACAAGACCCCGATCGTGGTGAACGACTCACGGGGCTTCTTCACCTCCCGTGTGATCGGCCAGTTCATCAACGAGGGTGTGGCGATGGTCGGCGAGGGCATCGAGCCGGCCTCGATCGAGCAGGCGGCGGCCCAGGCGGGCTACCCGGCGAAGGTGCTCTCGCTGATGGACGAGCTGACGCTGACGTTGCCGCGCAGGATTCGCGACGAGTCGAAGCGGGCCGTCGAGGAAGCGGGCGGTACCTGGACGGCGCACCCCGCCGAGGCGGTCGTCGACCGTATGGTCGACGAGTTCGGCCGCACCGGGCGCAGTGGTGGTGGCGGTTTCTACGACTACGGGCCCGACGGCAAGCGGGCCAAGCTGTGGCCCGGTCTGCGTGAGCACTTTGCCGAGCCGGGGTATCGGATTCCCTTCGAGGACATGCAGGAACGCATGCTCTTCTCCGAGGCGCTCGACACCGTGCGCCTTCTGGAGGAGGGCGTCCTGACGTCCGTCGCCGACGCCAACATCGGGTCCATCTTCGGGATCGGCTTCCCTGGTTGGACCGGTGGCGTTCTGCAGTACATCAATGGGTATGAGGGCGGGCCGGTGGGCTTTGTGGCCCGTGCGCGGGAGCTTGCCGGACGGTATGGGGAGCGGTTTGTGCCGCCGGTGTCGCTGGTGGAGAAGGCGGAGAAGGGGGAGCGGTTCACGGATGGGTGAGGCCGGGGGTGCGCGGGGGTTGGGTTTCGCCCCCGCCGCCCCTACCCGTCCCATCCTCCAGGGGCTCTGCCCCTTCGACCCCGTTGGGGCTTCGCCCCAGGGCCCGGTAGGGGGTGGGGGCGGGGGGTGTCGGCGGGCTGCGGGTTGTTTGTGGCTTGTCGCGCAGTTCCCCGCGCCCCTGAGGGGGGCGCGGCTATTGGGCCGGAGTCGTGCCCATGAGCCCGCGCTTTACCTCACCAGCCGTCACGGGGGCGTTTCAGCGAGGGGAATGCGCTCTTGCCCGGTGGCTGACGCCTCGTCAACACTCTGCGCATGGAGACGCGTACCGCCCTGGTGACCGGAGCGGCACAGGGGCTCGGGCAGGAGTTCGCTGTCGCGCTGGCCGGGCGTGGTTATCGGGTGGCGGGGATGGACCTTGTCCCGCAGCCGGAGACGGCCAAGAAGGTTCTGGACTATGTGGAGGTGATCGCCGATGCCACCGACGAGGGCCGGATACGGGAGGGGCTGGAGCGTGTCATCGACTGGTTCGGCACCCTGCACGTTCTGGTCAACAACGCGAGTGTCCACCCCGAGTCGGACTTCGAGGACACGACGCCGGAGGAGTGGCGGCGGGTCATGCGGGTCAACCTGGAGGCGCCGTTCCTGGTGACCCGCGCCGTACTGCCGTACCTCAAGGCGGCGGGGTGGGGCCGCATCGTGAACATCGCTTCCGCGGCCGTCCTCACCGCCCCGCCGACGATGGTCCCGTACGTGGCCTCGCAGATGGGCCTGATCGGCTTCACCCGCGCCCTGGCCTCGGCTCTCGGCCCGTACGGCATCACGGTCAACGCGATCGTGCCCGGCATGGTGCGCACCGGCACGGCCGAGCGGACGGTCGGCGTGGACGGGGGCTTCGAGCACGTACGCGCCCAGCAGGTCGTCGGGCGGACCCAGGAGCCGGGCGATCTCGTGTCCACGCTGCTGTACGTCGTCGACGAGGGGAGCGGGTTCCTGACCGGGCAGACCCTCAATGTGGCGGGAGGTTCCGCGTACTTGTGAGCCCCATGTGCGGGGTCAGGACTCCTTGAGCCACTCCCGCAGCTCCTCCTTGAGCGAGCGCTGAAAGGTGGTCAGGAGTGCCTGCACCACGAGCGGTTGCATGTGTGCCGAGAGGGACTTCACCGCCTGCGGCTCCCGTTCCGTGACCGCGTCGCGCAGGAGCCGCGACAGCTCGTGGGCCGCGGCGCGCGAGTGCTCCAGCAGGACGGTCCGCGCCGCGAGGATCGTCTCCTGGGACAGAGGTACGTCGAGGAGCTGGGCGCCGAGCCGGAGCAGGCCGGGATCGACGCGGAAGGTGTCACCGTCCCGCTCGACGAGCCCCATCGCCGTGAGCCGCTCCACGTCCTCCTCGGCCAGGGGGCGGCCCGCCCGCCGCTGGAGCTCCTCCCGCGTCACGCTCTCCACCGCGTCCGGCGCCCAGGAGGCCACCACGGCACGCTGCAGCGCGAGATCGTGCGGGGTCAGGTCCGGCGGCAGCTGCTGCAGATAACGTTCGATCGCCGCGAGCGTCATACCCTGACGCTGGAGCTCGTCGATCAGTGCCAGCCGTGCCAGATGCTCCCTGCCGTACCGGCCCACGCGGCGCGGGCCGATCACCGGCGGCGGCAGCAGTCCCTTGGTGCCGTAGAAGCGCACCGTGCGCACCGTGACGCCGGCCCGCGCGGCCAGCTCGTCGACCGTGAGCGCCGGCTCCTCGGTGTCCGTCGTCATGACCGCCCAGCCTTTCGGGTGTCCTGCGGCTACGCAGTGCAACAGTAGTGCCGTCTCACCAGTATTGTGACCGCTGACGTATACCTTGATCGTGTCATGTTCATCGCGATATGTCCGTTGTCGGTCGACTATGGTGCGGATGGGCGTAGCCGCCGCACGCGTGAGCGGGTAGATCGCGGATATGGACCTCATCCCGTACCCCCTGGGGCCGTTGAACCCGAGAGCCGAGCACCTGGCCGTCGCGGCGGGACTCTTCGCGCTCGCCTTCTTCGCCGTCTCCCGGCTGCTGCCCCGCCTCCATCGCGCCCTGGCGGAACGCGAGGACGCGATCAAAGGCGCCGCCGAGCGGGCCCGGTCCGTACGGGAGGAGGCGGAGAGCCGACGGGCGGATGCGGAGGCCCTCCTGGCCGAGGCCCGCCACGACGCGGCCCGTATCCGCCAGCGCGCCTTCGAGGAGGGCGCCGCACTGATCGCCGCCGCCCGCGAGGAGGGACAGCGCGAGCGCGATGCCGTCCTGGCCGAGGGCCGCGCCCGCATCGACTCCGAGAGCGCCATGGCCGAGGCCGAACTCCGCGTGCACGTTTCGGAGCTGGCCTCCAGCCTGGCGAGCCGCGTAGTGGGCGAGCGGATCGCGACCCCGGCGGAGCCGCGATCCTGAGGCACCCGGGATGCCTCATGGGCTCCAGGGCCTGTCCGGCGGACAGGGATCGCCGACAGCAGACAGGCGGTGAACGCGCCCGGCGCGATGAATCCGTGGTGCGCACAGCTCCAAGTCGTAGGGGACCGAAGTCCGTTCGGAGCCCGTCCATCCTCCGTGGCCCCGGACGCGCCCACGACCGTCCCTGTCACACGACCGCCGTTCGGCCGTCACGAGTCGTCCGGCCGTACGCACCTTTTCCGGCCACACCTTGGCCGAGTCCCCGCATGCCCCAAGGGCCCTCTTTTGCACAGGAGTTGACCGGGGTAGCTTCCCGCGCATGCCGATACGTGCGCGCCGCGGGCGCTTCACGACCTGGAGATCCTTCGCGACGGCGGCCACGGCCGCCCTGATGGCCACCCTTCTGACCCCGGCGGCCGCCCACAGCGCGCCCCGGACCAGTGAGCCGGTCTACTCGTACGAGAACGCGATCCGCGAATCCGTATGGGTGGACATCGGGTTCGACGGCGACAGCGACGGTCGCGACGACCGCGTCGCCGTCGACATCGTCCGGCCCCGTGAAACCGCCCAGCAGGGCCGCAGGATACCCGTGATCATGGACGCCAGCCCCTACTACTCCTGCTGCGGACGCGGCAACGAGGGCCAGCGCAAGACGTACGACGCGAACGGCAACGTTGTCCAGATGCCGCTGTTCTACGACAACTACTTCGTGCCCCGCGGCTACGCCTTCGTCGGCGTCGACCTCGCCGGCACCAACCGCTCCGACGGTTGCGTGGACATCGGCGGCCGCTCCGACATCCAGTCCGCGAAGGCCGTCGTCGACTGGCTGAACGGCCGCGCCAAGGGCTACACCACCCGCACCGGCGCCACCCGTGCCAAGGCGACGACCTGGACCAACGGCAAGACGGGCATGATCGGCAAGAGTTACGACGGCACCATCGCCAACGGTGTCGCCGCCACCGGGGTCGAGGGCCTGGAGACCATCGTCCCCATCGGCGCCATCTCCTCCTGGTACGACTACTACTTCGCCAAGGGCGCCCCCCTCTTCAACTCCGGTCCCGACTGGCTGTCCAACTACGTCGAGAGCCCCGGCGCCCGCGCCAAGTGCGCCGCCGTCCAGCAGAGGATCGTCGACGGAGCCCCGCGCACCGGCGACTGGACGTCGTTCTGGAGCGAGCGGGACTACCTGCCGGACGCCGACGAGGTCGAGGCCAGCGTCTTCGTGATCCACGGCATGCAGGACCTCAACGTCCGCCCCAAGCACTTCGGCCAGTGGTGGGACGCCCTCGCCAGGAACGGCGTCGACCGCAAGATCTGGCTCTCCCAGGTCGGCCACGTCGACCCCTTCGACTTCCGCCGCGCCGAGTGGGCCGACACCCTGCACCGCTGGTTCGACCACGAACTCCTCGGCTACGACAACGGAATCGACGACGAACCCATGGCCGACATCGAGCGCGAGCCCGACCAGTGGGTCACGTCGGACGTCTGGCCGCCCCGCGCCACCGGGACCACGACCCTGCGCCCCGGCAAGGGCACCCAGGCGGGTGTCGGCACCCTCGGCCTGCGCACGCGGACCGGCACCGAGACCTTCACCGACAACCCGCGGCTGAGCGAGACCGACTGGGCCGCGTACGTCGACCGGTCCACGCCCGACAAGGCCGGCTTCGTCACCAAGCCGCTCACCCGCGACCTCCGGCTGTCCGGCTCCTCCAAGGTGACCGTCACCGCGACCGCGACCACCTCGACCGCCCACCTCTCGGCGGTCCTCGTGGACCTCGGCCCGGACACCATCCGCGACTACGCCGACCCCGCCGAGGGCATCACCACGCTCACCGAACGCACCTGCTGGGGCCCGAGCACGACAGGCGACAGCTCCTGCTTCCGGGAGACCGAGGCGAAGACGGCCGACGTCGACTACACGATCTTCAGCCGCGGCTGGGCCGACCTCGGTAACCACGGCTCGGGCCTGACGGGCAAGCCGCTCACGCCCGGCACGCCGTACACGATCACGCTCGATCTGCACGCGAGCGACCACGTGATCCCGGCGGGCCACCGCCTCGCGCTGATCGTCGCGGGCACCGACGAGGACCTGATCGAGCCGCCGTCGAGCACCCCCACGCTCACCCTCGACCTGGCCCGCACCTCCGCCCGCGTCCCGCTGGTCGGCGGCGCCGAGGCGTTCGGGAAGGCGACCTCGGGAGCCGGCACCGCCCCGAGCGCGACCGTCCTCGACGGCGTACGCGAGCCGCGCACCGCCCAGCGCGTCCCGGAGGCCTCGTGAAGACCCGTATCGCCGCGGTGATCGCGGCCGCCCTCGCCGTCCCGCTGCTGCCGACGCCCGCACACGCGGCGGACACCCCGCCGCGCACGGGATTCGAGGAGTCGGGCGGCGCACGGTGGACCAGCCAGTCCGGGGAACGGGACTTCCTCGCCGCCGTCGACCGGGCGAGCGACCGCGTGTCGATCACCCGGATCGGCACCACCAAGCAGGACCGCCCGCTCCAACTCGTACGGCTCGGAACACGCCCCACCACCCGCACGGTCCTCCTGGTCTGCGGCCAGCACGGCAACGAGCCCTCCGGACGCGAGGCATGCCTCAGCACCGTCCGCGACCTCGCGTACGCCAGGGACAAGCGGACCGAGCGGTTCCTGAAGAGCACCACCGTCCTCGTCGTACCCACCGCCAACCCCGACGGCCGGGCCGCTGACACACGCGGCAACAGCGACGGCGTCGACATCAACCGCGACCACCTGTCGCTCCGGACGGCCGAGGCACGGGCGCTGGCCGCGGTCATCCGCGACCGGAAGCCCGACGTGGTCTACGACCTGCACGAGTACGGGGCCACACCCCCGTACTACGACAAGGACCTCTTCGACCTCTGGCCGCGGAACCTGAACACCGCCCCGGCCGTGCACGACGAGGCCCGGACCCTCTCGCTGGACCATGTGCGGCCCGCCGCGCAGGCCGAGGGGTACACGACCGGGACGTACGGCATCTGGACCGACCCCGTTACCGGCGAGCCGATCCGGCAGGTCGCCGGTGACGGTCAGGAACGCATCCTGCGGAACATGTCGGGCGTCAAGCACGCGGTCGGCCTGCTCATCGAGAGCCGTGTGCAACCCCTGGCCCAGGTACCGGAGCCCGTCAACAACCTGCGCCGGGTCACCTCCCAACTCGCTGCCCTGGACGGCCTGTTCGGCTTCGCGGCGGAGCGGGGCGGGCGCGTGGACGCGGCTACGAGAGCCGCCAGGCTGGCCGGCTGGCGCGACACCGGCCCGGTCTACGTCGGCGGCGCGGACAACGACCCGCCCGAACCCGCCGAGGTGATCCAGGACCCGCCATGCGGCTATCGGCTCACGGCGGATCAGTACGCGGAGTTCAAGGACGAACTCGCCCTGCACGGCGTGAAGGCGACCCGGACGGGTACGGGTGCCCTCGTCCCGCTGCGCCAGTCCTTGCGTGCGCTCGTCCCGCTGCTCTTCGACGAGCGGGCTCCGTACCACGTCACGGTGGGGGAGGCCGACACCGACTGCTGACCGGGTGAGATGGGGGGAGGCGGTCGGCCGGAGACCGACCGGGTCCGGTTCATCGGCCGTCACTGACCGGTGGCCAGCCTCGCCGCCTCCCCCGCGCACCCCCACGCCACCGTGATTCCCGCGCCCCCATGGCCGTAGTTGTGCACCAACGTCCGCCCGCCGGGCAGGAGTTCACGCTCCAGCCGCACCGCGTCGCGGGCGGGCCGCAGACCGACCCGGTGGTCGAGTACGCGGGCTCCGGCAATCTCCGGCAGCAGGGCCGTGCACCGCTTCACGATGGCCTCGGCGACGGCCGGGTCGGGCGTCAGCGACCAGTCGTCCTCCTCGGCGGTGCCGCCCAGGATCAGCCCGCCCGGCTGCGGCAGGACGTACGTGGTCTGCGCGGAGCCGTGGTCCACGGCACTGAGCCAGGTGGTGACACCGGGGTTCTCCACGACGACCAACTGCCCCCGAACGGGCCGTACGGACGGATCGGGAACGAGTTCGCGGGCGCCGAGCCCCGTGCAGTTGACGACGACCGGCGCCTCGGCCTCCGTGAGGTCGGTGACCGTACGTGTCTCGACGGTCCCGCCGGCGGCGGTGAGCCGTGAGCGCAGCCACCGCAGATGTGCCAGCATGTCGATCAACGGCAGCCGCGCCCACAGCCCGGTCCCCGCGTACTCCTCGGCCGTCGTCGCCCGCAGCCCCGGCACCCGAGCGGCCCACGCACCGAGCCCGTCCAGCGCGGCCCCACGGTGCACGCCCTCGACCATCCGCACCCCGGTCTCGTCGGGCCGCGCCGCCAACTCCTCGTACACGACCAGCGATTCGAGCGCCCACTCGCCGACGAGCACCTCCGGCTCGATGCGGTACGGCCACCACAGCCCGCCCGCGACCGCCGAGGTGGTCCGCTCGGCGGGCTCACGCGTCCACAGCCGTACGCGCCTGCCGCTCTCCGCCAGGACGGCCGCCGTCGTCAGCCCGGCGACCCCGCCACCGATCACGATCACATCATCATCGTTTTGATCCATTGCCACGTGGGCGACGCTAGCGGACCCGCGAAGAGGCGGTAGCGGAATACGCGGTGCCGTGCTCACAAGTGTCCCGCTCTGGGAATACTCACAGCATGTCTGCCGAGTACGCGACCTTCGGCCTGGCACCGGCGATGCGTGCCGGGGCCGTCCTCGCCGACGGCGCCTACCAAGCGCACCGGGACTTCGTCGACTTCATCGTGGACGGCCGCCCGCTGCTGTTCCAGCTCTCCGACCTCGACGCCGTCTCCCCGCTCGCCTCCGACATCCCGCCCTCGATCTTCACCGCCCACGTGCGCGGCCTCCTCCTGGAGACCGACGCCCCGCTGACGGGCGGACGCTATGTCATCTACGGCTGCCCCGAGTGCGCCGACCTCGCCTGCGGAGCCGTCACCGCGGTCATCGAGAAGGACGGCGACGACTACGTGTGGCGCGACTTCGCCTGGCAGACGGACGGGCGGGCCGATCTGGAGCTGAACGGCTACCACGGGATAGGGCCGTTCCGCTTCCACGGCCCCGAGTACCGCAGCGCGCTCGGATGCCTGCTGGAGGAGACCGCGGAAGAGCCCTCGGCCCGCCGCCGGGTCCTGCTCATCGGCGCCCGCGTCGCCGTCCTCGCCAAGCTCGCCGCAGCCCTGCGCACCATCGGCATCGGCGCCGAGATCGCGCACGACGCGGCCGGCGTCCCCGCCGAGGAACTGCGCACCTATGGCGCGGTGGCCTTCGGGCGGGCCGTCACCGAGGACCAGCGCGCCGCCGTACGGCAGTCCTTCGAGCACGCCGGGGTCGAGGTCGCGTACGTCAGCGGCCTCGCCCCGATCGTCCCTCTCCTCGTCGCCCAGATCGAACACGCCCTGGACCGCAGCCCGTTGGAACAGCGCCGCCTCACCCGCCTGGTCGCCGCCGACGGCGAGGCGGGCGTGGAGGTCACCTCCACCTGCCGGGTCCGGCTCACCGCGTACCGCCTGGACCGGCTGTACCGCACCCACACCCACGAGGTCTTCGACGGCGTACTGGAGACGGGCCGGCACCGCCTCGCCCTGGACCCGAAGGCGGTGAAGGGGGAGTCGTTCATCGTGGCCCGGGCGTCGGGGAACGTGCTGGTGGAGGCGATGGTGCGCTGAGGCCCTCCATGGGTTCTCCCGCGGATCTCCATTGGGAGGAGTGGCCCTCCAGTCGTTAGGATCGCCCCCTGTGACCGCCACCCTCGTCGTCAAGAACCTCGCCGCCGGCCACGGCGACCGCTCGCTCTTCTCCGGCCTCGACCTCGTCGTCGCGCCCGGCGATGTGATCGGGCTGGTCGGCGCCAACGGCGCGGGCAAGTCCACGCTGCTGCGCCTCCTCGCCGGCCTCCTCACCCCGGAACAGGGGGAGCTCCGCCTCTCCCCGCCCACGGCGAGCGTCGGCCACCTGCCCCAGGAGCCGGAGCGGCGGGAGGGCGAGACGGTACGGGAGTTCCTGGCGCGCCGCACGGGCGTCGCCGAGGCCCAGCGCGCCATGGACGAGGCCACCCAGGCCCTCGTCGACGGGGCGCCGGGCGCGGACGACGCGTACGCCACGAGCCTGGAGCGCTGGCTCGCCCTGGGCGGCGCCGATCTGGACGAGCGGGCCGAGGAGGTCGCCGACTCGCTCGGGCTCGGCGTCGGACTGGACCGGCCGATGACGGGCCTCTCCGGCGGCCAGGCGGCCCGGGCCGGACTCGCCTCCCTCCTCCTCTCCCGCTACGACGTCTTCCTCCTCGACGAGCCCACCAACGACCTGGACCTCGACGGCCTGGAACGGCTCGAACGCTTTGTGAGCGGCCTGCGCGCGGGCACGGTCGTCGTCAGCCACGACCGCGAGTTCCTCACCCGCACGGTCACCAAGGTCCTCGAACTCGACCTCGCGCAACAGCGGATCAACCTCTACGGCGGCGGATACGAGGCCTACCTGGAGGAGCGCGCTGTTCAGCGGCGGCACGCACGCGAGGACTACGACGAGTACTCCGACAAGAAGGCCGCCCTCCAGGACCGGGCCCAGACACAGCGCGCCTGGATGGACAAGGGCGTCAAGAACGCGCGGCGCAAGGCGGGCAACGACAACGACAAGATCGGCCGCAAGTTCCGCAGCGAGGCCAGCGAGAAGCAGGCCGCGAAGGCCCGGCAGACCCAGCGCATGATCGAGCGTCTCGACGTCGTCGAGGAGCCGCGCAAGGAGTGGGAACTGCGGATGGAGATCGCGTCCGCTCCGAGGTCCGGCGCCGTCGTCGCCACGCTGAGGGACGCGGAGGTACGGCGCGGGGACTTCCTGTTCGGCCCCGTGTCGTTGCAGATCGACTGGGCCGACCGGGTCGCCGTCACCGGCGCGAACGGCGCGGGCAAGTCGACGCTCCTGGGCGCTCTGCTCGGCCGGGTGCCGCTGGACTCCGGCCACGCGGCCCTCGGCTCCGGCGTCCTCGTCGGCGAGGTCGACCAGGCCCGCAAGCTCTTCCACGGCTCCGAGGCACTGCTGGACGCGTTCCGCGCGGCGGTCCCGGACACGGAGCCGGCGGAGGTCCGCACGCTGCTGGCCAAATTCGGCCTCAAGTCCGACCAGGTTCTGCGCCCGGCGGCAACCCTGTCCCCGGGCGAACGGACCCGGGCCGCCCTGGCCCTGCTCCAGGGCAGAGGCGTCAACCTCCTGGTCCTCGACGAGCCGACGAACCACCTCGACCTGCCCGCCATCGAGCAACTGGAATCGGCCCTGGACGCCTACGAGGGCACGCTGCTGCTCGTCACGCACGACCGCCGGATGCTGGACGCGGTACGGGTGACCAGGAGGTTCGAGGCGGCGGCGGGCAAGGTGACGGAACGCTGAGCGCTCCGTCGGCTGTGTCGATATGCGGCTCCGCCGCGGGGGCGCGATGTGCCGTCGATCGTCTGCGGCGCCATCGTGGCTGGTCGCTCCCCCAAGTTCTCGGCTTCGCTCGAACCCGGGGGGACCCCATCGCGGCGGAGCCGCATGGTGACGCCGCCCCGCGCCCCTTCAGGGCGCTGCCGAACCGCAGCGGCCTTCGCCCGACCTGCTGAGCAGGCGCCGGTGAGCGGCCCGAGCCCGAGGTCGGCCCCGGCACCGGGTGCCCTGTTGCCAGGGCCCCGGCACCGACGCCGAGGCTCACCGCCGCTTGGGGTCGACCAACCCGGCCCGCCGCAACGCATCCGCCATCGCGCTGTTGGCCGGCGGCGGAGCCTGGCGCGAGCCGCCGCCCTGGCGGCCCTGGGCACCGCCACCACCCTGGCGACCCTGCTGGCGCGGCTGAGGCGCACGCCCACCACGCTGCTGTTGTCGCCCACCGGAACCACCAGATCGCCCACCGGAACTGTCGGAAGACGCCCCTTGAGGCGCGGCCTCGTCGTCCAGCCGCAGCGTCAGAGAGATCCGCTTGCGCGGAATGTCGACGTCCAGGACCTTCACCTTGACGATGTCGCCCGGCTTCACCACGTCCCGCGGGTCCTTGACGAAGTTCTTGGACATCGCGGAGACATGGACGAGCCCGTCCTGGTGGACGCCGACGTCGACAAAGGCGCCGAACGCGGCGACGTTCGTCACGACACCCTCCAGGATCATCCCCGAGGACAGGTCGGAGATCTTCTCGACACCCTCCTTGAAGGTGGCCGTCTTGAAGGCGGGCCTCGGGTCGCGCCCGGGCTTCTCCAGCTCCCTGAGGATGTCGGTCACGGTCGGCAGACCGAAGGTCTCGTCCACGAAGTCGTTCGGCCTGAGCGACCGCAGCACCGACGTGTTGCCGATGAGGGAGGCGACCTCCTGGCCGGAGGTCTTCACCATGCGGCGCACGACCGGGTACGCCTCCGGGTGCACGCTCGACGAGTCCAGCGGGTCGTCACCGCCCCGGATCCGCAGGAAGCCCGCGCACTGCTCGTACGCCTTCGGCCCGAGCCGCGCCACGCCCTTCAGCTCCGAGCGGGACTTGAACGGCCCGTTGGAGTCGCGGTGGGCCACGATGTTCTCGGCGAGTCCGGAGGAGATGCCGGAGACGCGGGCGAGCAGGGGCGCGGAGGCGGTGTTCGCGTCCACGCCCACGCCGTTCACACAGTCCTCGACCACCGCGTCCAGCGACCTCGACAGCTTCACCTCGGACAGGTCGTGCTGGTACTGCCCCACACCGATCGACTTCGGGTCGATCTTCACCAGCTCGGCCAGCGGGTCCTGGAGGCGGCGCGCGATCGACACGGCACCGCGCAGCGACACGTCCATGTCCGGCAGCTCCTGCGAGGCGAAGGCCGACGCCGAGTACACGGACGCGCCGGCCTCGGACACCATCACCTTGGTGAGCTTCAGCTCCGGATGCTTGGTGATCAGCTCACCGGCGAGCTTGTCCGTCTCGCGGGACGCCGTGCCGTTGCCGATCGCGATCAGCTCGACCGCGTGCTCCTTGGCCAGCCGCGCCAGCTTGGCGATGGCCTCGTCCCACTTGTTGGCCGGGACGTGCGGATAGATCACGTCGGTGGCCACGACCTTGCCCGTCGCGTCCACCACGGCCACCTTCACGCCCGTACGGAAACCGGGGTCCAGGCCGAGCGTCGCGCGGGTGCCCGCCGGGGCGGCGAGCAGCAGGTCCCGCAGGTTCGCCGCGAAGACGTTGACCGCCTCGTCCTCGGCGGCCGTACGCAGCCGCAGTCGCAGGTCGATCCCGAGGTGCACGAGGAGGCGGGTGCGCCAGGCCCAACGGACGGTGTCCGTCAGCCACTTGTCGGCGGGCCGGCCGCGGTCGGCGATCCCGAAGCGATGGGCGACGATCCCCTCGTACGACGACGGCCCGTCCGTCGGCTCCTCCGGCTCCAGGACGAGGTCGAGGACATCCTCCTTCTCGCCGCGCAGCATGGCGAGGATCCGGTGCGAGGGCAGCTCGGTGAAGGGCTCGGCGAAGTCGAAGTAGTCGGCGAACTTGGCGCCCGCCTCCTCCTTGCCCTCCCGCACCTTGGCGGCCAGCCGCCCGCGCACCCACATGCGCTCGCGCAGCTCGCCGATCAGGTCGGCGTCCTCCGAGAACCGCTCGGTGAGGATCGCGCGGGCGCCGTCCAGCGCGGCCTGCGGATCGGGGACGCCCTTGTCGGCGTCGACGAAGGCCGCCGCGGCGGCGAGCGGTTCGACGCCCGCGTCGCCGAGCAGCCCCTCGGCGAGGGGCTCCAGACCGGCCTCGCGGGCGATCTGCGCCTTGGTCCGCCGCTTCGGCTTGAACGGCAGGTAGATGTCCTCCAGGCGCGCCTTGGTCTCGGCACCGCGGATCTGCGCCTCGACCTCGGGCGTCAGCTTGCCCTGCTCCCGCACCGACTCCAGAATCGCGGCCCGCCGCTCCTCCAGCTCCCGCAGATAACGCAGCCGCTCCTCGATCGTGCGCAGCTGCGCGTCGTCGAGCATCTCGGTCGCTTCCTTGCGGTAGCGGGCGATGAAGGGCACGGTCGAACCGCCGTCGAGCAGCTCCACCGCGGCCTTCACCTGCCGCTCCCGTACGCCGAGCTCCTCGGCGATCCTGCCTTCGATGGACCCTACGAGGGGTGTCGTCACGATCCCGTACCGCCTTCTCCACTGAGGTTGCGCGGCAATTGTGGCAGGTGGCGCCGACAACGGGGGATCAGGGCGGCCCCGGAGCCCGAAGAAAGGGCCGAGGCGCGCCGACGCGAGGGGAGCCGGACGCACGGTGACGTCCGGCTCTCCTTCGGCTGGCTGCGGTCAGGCCCGATGGGCTCGTCCGGTACGCCGCCCGGTGCGCCGCGTGGACGCCGAGGCACCGCCGAACAGCCGGGCCAGCGCCCGGAACGGCAACGTCACGACGGTGGCGACCGCCCCGCCGACCTGCCGCAACACGTCTGCGATTGCACGGAACACGCGCTTCCCCTTTCCTTTCCCGGCCGGGGAGACTGAGCCAGGTACGGGTACCGCGCATGGCGTCGATCATGCCCGGGGCAGCCCCGACCCCCGACTACGCGACTCCGGCCCCGACCGGACGTCCTGGCCTCGGCGGCGGCACGCGGTGCGCCCGCCTGCGAGCCGCCGGGCCCTTCGACGCCGTCCGCCGTCCGGCCCTGGCGTCTTGCCTCGCCGTCCGGCCTCGGCGTCGCTCGTCGTCTGCCGGGTGCGGTGCATCGCCGGGCCTGCCCCGCTGTGCGGGGACCGTCGAGTTCAAGCCCTCGTGGGAGCGGCGGAAAGCCACGACTCTTCGGCGGGGAATCGCGCTCCGGGTCCGGCCGATGCCGTCGGCAGGCCTTCGGGCTCGTCGCGGGCGGCCGCGACCCGGACCCGCCGATCACCGTCGCTCAGGGCCGACCGGATCGCCGACCCCGCGCGCTGCCACCTCAGTCGGGATGTGGCCCGCTGGAAACCCTCGCACGGGCGGCGGCCGTCCAACTCCCAGGCACCGCCCGGTCCGTCGAACCCCGAGACCGCCCGCGAGGCAGCCCGCGCACCCCCACCGCCTCACCCCTTGCCGATCATCGCGTCGGGGAAGGCGCCCGCCGCGATCGCGGTCTTGCGCAGGGTCGATGCCAGTTCTGTGAGCCGTTCCACGCCGGCCGCGCCCAGGTGCTCGTAGGGGGCCCGGTCGAGGCGGTCCGTCTCGGACTCGATGTCTTGGCGGAGGGTAATGCCCGCCTCGGTCAACTCGCCCTCGGCGTCGAGGAGTCCGCGCTCCCGGAGCCGGTCGGCCGCCGCGGCCCAGTCGTCGCGGGTCCAGCCGCGTGTGGCGAGCACCCACTTCGGGGCCATGCCCTTCCCGGTGGCGGTGTGGCTCACCAGGGCTTCCACCGGGTCGAGTTCGGCGTGGAGCAGCACCGCGAGGTGACCGTCGCCGCGGTGCTCACGCAGCAGGGTGGCCGCGTGCCACAGCGCGAGGTGGGGCTCGTCGGGTACCGGCAAGTCGGCGTGCGCCGCGTACAGGGGGCGCGCGGTCCTGACGCACGCCTCGGTCGCGCGCAGCGCGAGCTCCGCCGCCTCGGCCACCTCTTTGGAGGCGATCAGCTCCGCGCCGAGCAACCGCCGCAGGGTGGCGTCGACGGCACGCGCGCGTGCGGCCAGTACGACCTTTGGTGACGCGGTCTGCCACACGGCGGGCACGTGCCGCGCCACCAGGTCGTGCCGGAAGTTGTAGAACGTCGCCGTCACCGTGCCCGCGCCCACCGGCCCCATCGCCGCGGCCCGCACCGCGAGATAGGCCGCGTCGCGGTCCTCGACGCCCATGGCGGCCATCTCCCGCCCCAGGTCCGGCGAGAAGTAGTGCGTCGAGTGGAGCGGGTTGAGGGCGTTGTGGCAGCGCCGGGCGGCGCGCTCGGGCAGAGGAGTGGTCATGGCGGGCAGGTTACCGACTGCTTGGTATGCCGGGAAGTGGCGGACCCCACAAGGAACCGGCAGGGGCACGGCACAGGGGGACAGGGAACGGGCACACACTTCCCCGAGCCCGCGGCATGGCAGAAAAGGTGGGTTCCTCGTCATTGCGGCCATCCCATGCCCCGTCAAGAATCGAAGGCATGCGAACCGTCCTGGTCGTCCTCTTCGACGGCGTGCAGAGCCTCGACGTCTCGGGCCCGGTGGAGGTCTTCAACGGCGCCGAACTGCACGCCCCGGGGACGTACCGCATCCGTACGGCCTCCCCGGACGGCGCCCCCGCGCGCACCTCCAGCGGCCTCACCCTCGTCCCGGACCACGCCCTGACCGACGCCCCCGCCCCGCACACCCTGCTCGTCCCGGGCGGCCAGGGCACCCGGAGCCCCGCCCCGGACGTCGTCGCCTGGCTGCGCGAGCACGGCCCGCGCGCGGAGCGCCTGGTCTCGGTGTGCACCGGCGCCGTCCTGCTCGCCGAGGCCGGCCTCCTGGACGGCCGCCGCGTGACGACCCACTGGGCGTACTGCCACAAACTCGGCCGCGACCACCCGGCCGTCGAGGTCGACCCGGAGCCCATCTACGTCCGTGACGGACACATCGCCACCTCGGCGGGCGTCACCGCGGGCATCGACCTCGCCCTCGCGCTGGTCGAGGAGGACCTCGGCCGGGAGATCGCGCTCTCGATCGCCCGCCACCTGGTCGTGTTCCTCCGGCGCCCGGGAAACCAGGCCCAGTTCAGTGCCCAGCTCGCCGCACAGACAGCCCGGCGGGAACCGCTCCGCGAGGTCCAGCAGTGGATCACCGAGCACCCCGGCGACGACCTGAGCGTCGATTCCCTCGCCGCCCGCGCCCGCCTCTCGCCCCGCCACTTCGCCCGCGCCTTCCAGACCGAGACGGGCATGACCCCGGGCCGCTATGTCGACCGCGTCCGCCTCGAACACGCCCGCCGCCTCCTGGAGGACACCTCCGACGGCATCGAGCAGATCTCGCGGGCCTGCGGCTACGGCACCCAGGAGGCGATGCGCCGCGCCTTCGTGAAGGCCCTCGGGGCGGCCCCGGCGGAGTACCGGCGCCGCTTCCGCCCCCTCCACGCCGACTGAGCCACCCGAACCGGCTGAACCGGCTGAACCGGCTGAACCGGCTGAACCGGCTGAACCGGCTGAACCGGCTGAACCGGCTGAACCACCCGAACCGGCCGCACCGACCGAACCGACCGAAAGGAAGCCGATGCAGATCGCCATCGTCCTCTTCGACCGCTTCACCGCCCTCGACGCCGTCGGCCCGTACGAGACCCTCGGCCGCCTCCCGGACGC
The DNA here is from genome assembly GCF_053591955.1 of Streptomyces sp. NPDC002845. Taxonomy (NCBI): domain Bacteria; kingdom Bacillati; phylum Actinomycetota; class Actinomycetes; order Kitasatosporales; family Streptomycetaceae; genus Streptomyces; species Streptomyces sp. NPDC002845. The sequence continues at coordinate 57,062 of NZ_JBSFUU010000025.1, forward strand.
GGAGACCGTCTTCGTCGCCGAGGAGACCGGCCCTGTCCGCAGCGACACCGGAGCCCTCGCGCTCACCGCCGACAAGACGCTGTCCGAGGTGCCGGGCCCCGACATCGTGGTCGTCCCCGGCGGTCCGGGCCAATTCGCGCAGATGGAGAACGAGACCCTCCTCGGCTGGCTGCGCGCCGCCGACCGGGCGACCACCTGGACGACCTCCGTGTGCACCGGCTCCCTGCTGCTCGCCGGTGCGGGGCTCCTGGAGGGCCGCCGCGCCACCTCCCACTGGCTGGCCCTCGACTTCCTCCGGCAGTACGGCGCCGAACCGACGGGGGAGCGTGTGGTGATCGACGGCAAGTACGTCACCGCGGCCGGCGTCTCCTCCGGCATCGACATGGGCCTGACGCTGGTCGGCCGGATCGCGGGCGACGAACACGCCCAGGCCGTACAGCTGATGACGGAGTACGATCCCCAGCCGCCGTACGACGCGGGTTCCCCTCAGAAGGCGCCCGCGCACCTCGTGGAGGAGTTCCGCACGAACAGCCGCTTCGCCCTGATGTAGCTGATGCGGCTGATGTGATTGATGTGGCTGATGCAGCCGGGAGACCTCACACGGTCCATGTGAACCTCGGCTGCCGGCGCTCCAGGAACGCGGCGACGCCCTCGGCGGTGTCGCCGCTGCCGCGCGCCTGCTCCGCCCAGTAGGCGTCCCGGTCCGTCCGGCCGTTCGCGAACTCCTTGGCCGCCGCCTGCGTCAGCTGTGAGCGCGAGACCAGCACCCGTGTGAACTCCCCGACCCGCTTGTCGAGTTCACCCGGACGGAGGACCTCGTCCACCAGCCCTGTGCGCAGCGCCCGTTCGGTGCCGATCAACTCGCCCGAGAACAGCAGGTACTTGGCGGTCGCGGGCCCCACCAGCGCCGCCAGCCGCCGCGTGGAGGACGCCGGATAGACGATCCCCAGCTTCGCCGGTGTCACCCCGAACAACGCCCCCTCCTGAGCGAACCGCAGATCACAGGCCGCCGCCAGCTGCGACCCGCCGCCCACGCAGTACCCGCGGATCGCGGCGAGCGTCGGCTTCGGAAAGGCCGCGAGCGCCTCCTCGGCGAGCACCGCCAGCCCCTGTGCCTCCTCCGGCGACCCGCGCAGCGCCGAGATGTCGGCCCCCGCGCAGAAGGTCTCGCCCTGCCCGGTGAGCACGAGCGCCCGTACGGCGGGGTCGGCGGCGAGCGCGTCGAGCAGCGGCGGCAGCGCCCGCCACATCCCGGCGGTCATGGCATTGCGCTTGGCCGGGTAATCGATGAGGACGGTGGCGACCCCGTCGGCGACGCGGTGCGGCAACTGCGGCTCCATACGCCGGATGCTAGCCGCACCCCACGACCGTACGATCAAGAAGGGGGCCGGAACCCGAGGAGGCCCCGCATGGCCCGACGCAAGGACCAGACCGCCCAGCTCAGCCGCGGCTTCGGCTGGCTCGCCGCGCTCGGGGTGATCCTCGTGGTCGCAGGGCTCGTCGGGCTGGTCTACACCGGGGTCGCCACGCTGACCTCGATGCTCCTGTTCGGCTGGCTGCTGCTGATCGGCGGCGCCGTCGGCCTGCTGCACGCGGTGCAGGCGCGCGGCACCAACTTCTTCTGGCTGGGCGTCGTGGTCGCCGCCCTGAACATCGCCGCCGGTGCGGTCATCCTCCGCAGGCCGGAGGCGGCGGCCGAGGCGCTGACCATGTTCGCGGCCCTGCTGTTCCTGACCGGCGGCGTGTTCCGGCTGGTCGGCAGCCTCGTGGTGCGCGGCCCCCAGTTCGGCTGGACGCTGCTCCAGGGCGCCTTCGGCCTGCTCCTCGGCATCCTGGTACTGGCGTCGTGGCCGAGCAGCAGATACGTCATCGGGACCTTCTTCGCGCTCGCCCTGCTCTTCGACGGACTCGGCCTGATCGCCACCGGCTTCGGCGGGCGGCGCATCGTCGGCATGGTCTCGGACCGGCTGGCCGCCGACGAGGCCCGGAGCGCCACCGGGAACGAACCGGGCGAGTCCCCCACCAAACCCGTACAACCCGAATAGTTCCGAAATCGGCACGACAGGGGCGGGGCTGATCGCGCGGTCGACTGGTCCCGGCATTCGCGGTCATAAGCCGTCGATACGCGCTGACTTCTGTTCAGTCCTAGGGGTCGCAGCGGTCCGTTACCAACACTCGACGTGTGGTGACAATCGAGCGCGAGGGTGGCGACCGGACGATGGAGAACCAAGGGCGAGGGCCGGGCCCACGCCCTGCGGGCGACGGGGCGGCACCTCCCGACCCCGGAGCGCCGGGACCACTGCCGTACGAGGGGGTCTGGCGGTTCACCGCGCCCGCCGTCGACGTGTCGGTGCCGCAGGCCCGGCGCGCCGTGCGGGACCTGCTCGCCCGGCAGTGCGTGCCGGTCACGGACGAGCTGGTCCAAGGACTGCTGCTGATCGTCTCCGAGCTGGTGACGAACGCCGTCAAACACGCGGCGCTGCTGTCACCCATGCTCGCCGTGGAGGTCGCCGTCGGGGCGGAGTGGGTGCGGGTGTCCGTGGAGGACAACCATCCCTACCGCCCGACGGCCCTGGAGGCCGACCACGGTCGGACCGGCGGCCGGGGGCTGCTTCTGGTGAGCGAGATCACCAGGGAGGCGGGCGGGGCGTGCGACGTGGAGCACACCGCGAGCGGCGGCAAGGTGATCTGGGCCGCCCTGCCGCTGCCCTTCGACCGGCCCCCGGTCGGTCTCACCAGCCTGCGGACGGGCCCGTCAGCTCTCTGATCGCCGGCCGGGCCGAATCCAGCACGGTCATGAACCAGGACGAGAAGGTGTCCTTGGCGTGCCGCTCCGCGAGCTCGTCGGGCGTCACGAACGCCGTGGCCCCGACCTCCTCCGGGTCGGGCCGCAGCACCGACTGCACCATCCCGACGAAGAGATGGTTGAACTCCTGCTCCACCAGGCCCGACTCCGGGTCCGGGTGGTTGTAGCGGACCGTGCCCGCCTCGGCGAGCAGCGACGGGGAGACCCCCAGCTCCTCGTACGTCCGCCGCGCGGCCGCCGCGAAGGGCGCCTCGCCCGGATAGGGGTGGCCGCAGCAGGTGTTCGACCAGACACCGGGTGAGTGGTACTTGCCGAGGGCGCGCTGCTGGAGCAGCAGCCGTCCGTACTCGTCGAAGAGGAACACGGAGAAGGCCCGGTGCAACTGTCCCGGGGGTTGGTGGGCCGCGAGCTTCTCCGCCGTGCCGATCGTGGTGCCGTCCTCGTCGACCAGTTCCAGCAGGATCGCTTCCGTGGTGCCTCCCCCAGCGCCTTGAGGGCCGGGGAGGTGCCCCCATGGTGAACTGTGCATCTCGGTGGCAGGTGTGATCGGCATGCCCATCCTTCGCCTCGTTCGTCGAGCCTCAAGTCTGCCGTACGGAACCGGCACTCCCGGCACTTCGCGACGATCCGCATGTCCCGTCCGGACTCCCCCGGACAGGCCGTGCGCCCCGCGTGCGCCGGACGCCGGCAGCGGCCGGATGTCTGATCGTGCCCGGTGCCACGGACGCGGAACCGCCCCCCACGAGAGGCTGCGTCTTCTGGGGGACCGGCGTCCGGACTCCCCGGCGATCCCCGGGTAGTACCACCCGGGTCAGTGACACAGCCTCGCCTCGTGCTCCGCGTGGCCGCTCGGCTCCAGCTGGAAGGTGCAGTGCTCGACGTCGAAGTGGTCGCCGAGGCAGCCCTGGAGCTCGTGGAGCATCTTCTCGTGGCCGATGGCGTCCAGGGTGCCGGAGCCGACGACCACATGCGCGGAGAGGACGGGCATCCCGGAGGTGATGGTCCAGGCGTGCAGGTCGTGGACGTCCTCGACGCCGGGCAGCGCCAGTATGTGGGCGCGCACCTCGGCCATGTCGACGCCCTTGGGGGCCGACTCCAGAAGGACGTCGAGGGTCTCGCGCAGCAGCTTCACCGTCCGCGGGACGATCATCAGACCGATGACGAGCGAGGCGATCGGGTCGGCGGCCTGGAAGCCCGTGGCCATGACGACCACCGCGGAGATCAGCACCGCCAGCGAGCCCAGCGCGTCCGCGGCCACTTCCAGGAACGCGCCCCGCACGTTCAGGCTCTCCTTCTGCCCTCGCATCAACAGCGTGAGCGAGATCATGTTCGCGACCAGACCGACCAGGGCGAACACGACGGTCAGCCCGCCCCGGGTCTCGGCCGGGGCGATGAAGCGCTCGATCGCCTCGTACAGCACGTAGCCGCCGACGCCGAGCAGCAGCAGACAGTTGGCCAGCGCGGCCAGTATCTCGGCGCGTGCGTACCCGAAGGTGCGCTTCTCGCTGTAGGGCCGGTTGGCGAAGTGGATCGCGAGCAGCGCCATGCCCAGACCGAGCGCGTCGGTCGCCATGTGCGCCGCGTCCGCGATGAGCGCGAGCGAATCCGCGACGACTCCGCCCACGACCTCGACCACCATGACGGTGAGCGTGATCGACAGCGCGACCCGCAGCCTCGCCCGGTACGCGGCTGCCGCCGTACCGGTGGTCGGTGCGCCGTGCGCGTGCCCGTGATCGTGACCCGCCCTCATGGAGAACACCCTTCTGTGCGCGGTCGAGGAGCACAGTGAACTACGGGCGGGGGGTATGGGGCAACGCGGCACTGAACACCGTTGTCATATGCTCTGACCTGCGTAAACGAAGCGCAGGTCAGAGCATCGGGAAGATCACGCGCCCCGGTGCTGCCGCCGGCCCGCCCAGGCCGGCCCGACCGTCTCGCGTACCCCGCGCCCGGCCGTCCGGCCCAGCTCCCGGGCGGCCGGGCCGACCGAGGCGACCCGCGCGCGGGGCGTCACCGGGACGGCGTGGCTCGACGAGCGGGGGCCGCCGGTCGCCGGTCACCTCGGCGATGAGCGTGAGCAGTTCGCGTACCGAAACCGCGTGCACCGCGGCCGATGTTCACCGTCAGGTCGCCCGTGGCGCCCCGGCCGAGAGGTCGTCGAGCTTGACCACAGGCTCCCCGGCACCGGCCATGGCCCGCGTCGCATGCGCCCCGATGTATCCAGCACCACCTGAGATCAGCCATGTCAGTGGGCGCCCACCCTGTGCCGCCGTGTCCGGGGCCTGTCGGCAATGCCCTCAATGCCGTGATCTGCGACCACGAGTTTGTGAAGCAAGCCGAAAATCACCGATGATGATCGTGGCGGAGGAACAAGCAGTTCCGGTAGAGCGGGCCTTGAACGCGCGGTGAACGCAGGTTTCCCATCATCCGATAACCTCTGCCGACACGCCGCCCGGCCCTCGCGGCCCTGGGCGCGTCACCACGCACACGCCCGGCGCGGACGCGCCGACGTCTCAGGGAGTGAGTCCGTCTGTCGACCGCCATCCTCACCGGTCAGCCGGGCCCCGGATCGTCGCTGGAAGGCGATCTGCGGTCGCTCGGCTTCGACGTGCGGGTCGCTGCCGACGACGGTGACGCCGGGACGCTCCTCGCCGCGGTCCCTGCCGACCAACGGGTGGCCATCGTCGACGCCCGCTTCGTGGGCCACCTCCACGCACTCCGCCTCGGGCTCACCGACCCCCGCTTCCCGGCCGCCGCGCTGCCCGGCGCCGTCACGGTCCGGCCCGCCGCCCGCCAGGCCCTGACCCGGGCCGTGGTCGGCGAGGGCTCAGCCCTGTCCGGCACGACCGCCGTCGCCGTGGACAGCCTGGCCGACCGCGTCACCGCCGCCCTCGACGCCGACGGTGTCACCGTGCACCACCCCGAACTCGGCACCCTCGTCGCCGCCGTCCCCACCGACCCGCGTGCCCTGGGCGAGGCCCGCCGGGCCGTCGCCGCCGTCGACGACGAGGCCGTACGACTGCGCACGGCGGTGAAATCCCGCGACGGCTTCTTCACCACGCACTTCATCAGCCCGTACTCCCGCTACCTCGCCCGCTGGTGCGCCCGCCGCGGCCTGACCCCGAACCAGGTCACCACGGCCTCTCTGCTGACCGCCCTGATCGCCGCGGGCTGCGCGGCCACCGGCACCCGCGCCGGCTTCGTCGCCGCCGGCGTCCTCCTCATCCTCTCCTTCGTCCTCGACTGCACCGACGGCCAGCTCGCCCGCTACTCCCTGCGGTACTCCACGCTCGGCGCCTGGCTCGACGCGACCTTCGACCGTGCCAAGGAGTACGCCTACTACGCGGGCCTCGCGCTCGGTGCGGCCCGTGGCGGCGATGACGTCTGGGCCCTGGCGCTGGGCGCGATGGTCCTCCAGACCTGCCGCCACGTCGTCGACTTCTCCTTCAACCAGGCGAACGCCGGGGAGCCCGCCGCCACCACCGACAACAGCCCCGCCGCCGCCCTCTCCGACCGGCTGGACAGCGTCGGCTGGACGGTCTGGGCGCGCCGCATGATCGTCCTGCCGATCGGCGAGCGCTGGGCGCTGATCGCCGTCCTCACGGCGGTCACGACTCCCCGTATCACTTTCTCCGCGCTGCTCATCGGCTGCGCCTTCGCGGCCATGTACACCACGGCGGGCCGCGTGCTGCGTTCGCTGACGCGCACGGCGCGGCAGCGAACGGACCGGGCGGCGCGCGCGCTCGCGGACCTCGCGGACAGCGGCGGGCTCGCGGAAGCCGTCGTGCGCCTGCTGAAGAAGCTGCCCGCCCCCCCGCCGTTCGGCTCGCGCGCCTTCGTGGCGCTGCCCGGCGCCGTGATCCTTGTCGCAGTGGCCTGGTCCGCTCCGTACGGCAGCGGGTGGCCCGTCCTCGCCGCCGCGCTGTACGTCCTCACCTCGGCCGCGGCCGTCGCCCTCCCCCTCACCGGTGCTCTGGACTGGCTCGTTCCGCCTCTGTTCCGCGCCGCCGAGTACGTCACCGTCCTGGTGCTGGCGGCCAGATCAGGGGTGAACGGAGCCCTTCCCGCGGCTTTCGGGCTGGTGGCGGCCGTCGCCTACCATCACTACGACACGGTGTACCGCATCCGCGGCAACACCGGCGCGCCACCGCCGTGGCTGGTGCGGGCGATCGGCGGGCACGAAGGCAGGACGCTGCTGGTCACCGTTCTCGCCGTGCTGCTCGTCGGCACAGATTTCACGGTCGCGCTCACGGCCCTCGCCGTGGCCGTGGCCCTGCTGGTGCTCGCCGAGAGCATCCGTTTCTGGGTGTCCTCGCACGCACCCGCCGTACACGATGAAGGAGAACCCGCATGATCGGCCTCGTGCTGGCGGCCGGCGCCGGACGGCGTCTGCGCCCCTACACCGACACCCTGCCCAAGGCACTGGTGCCGGTGGGACCCGAAGGGTCCGTAGAAGGGGATGCGGAGAGCCTCACCGTCCTGGACCTCACGCTCGGCAACTTCGCCGAGATCGGTCTGACGGAGGTCGCGATCATCGTCGGGTACCGCAAGGAGGCCGTCTACGAGCGCCGCGAGGCCCTGGAGAAGAAGTACGGCCTGAAGATCACCCTCATCGACAACGACAAGGCCGAGGAGTGGAACAACGCCTACTCCCTGTGGTGCGGCCGTGACGCGATCAAGCACTCGGTGATCCTCGCCAACGGCGACACCGTGCACCCGGTCTCCGTCGAGAAGACCCTGCTCGCCGCCCGGGGCGGCGACAAGAAGATCATCCTCGCCCTCGACACGGTGAAGTCCCTCGCCGACGAGGAGATGAAGGTCGTCGTGGACCCCGAGAAGGGCATGACGAAGATCACCAAGCTGATGGACCCGGCCGAGGCGACCGGTGAGTACATCGGCGTCACCCTCATCGAGGGCGAGGCCGCCGACGAGCTGGCCGACGCGCTGAAGACGGTCTGGGAGACCGACCCGCAGCAGTTCTACGAGCACGGTTACCAGGAGCTCGTGAACCGCGGCTTCAAGATCGACACAGCTCCCATCGGTGACGTCAAGTGGGTCGAGATCGACAACCACGAGGACCTTGCCAGGGGACGTGAGATCGCGTGCCAGTACTGACGAGGCTCATCCCGTCGCCGATCGTCGTGGACATCCGCCCGGGTGCCCTCGACGATCTGGCGACGGTCCTCGCGGACCAGCGGATCTCGTCCTCCGGCCGGCTGGCCGTCGCGATCAGCGGCGGCTCCGGGGCCCGGCTGCGCGACCGGCTCGGCCCTGCCCTGCCCGACGCCGACTGGTACGAGGTCGGCGGCGGCACCCTGGACGACGCGATCCACCTGGCCGACGCCATGAAGCGCGGGCATTACGACGCGGTCGTGGGCCTCGGCGGCGGCAAGATCATCGACTGCGCCAAGTTCGCCGCCGCGCGCGTCGGGCTGCCCCTGGTCGCCGTCGCGACGAACCTGTCGCACGACGGCCTGTGCTCGCCCGTGGCGACCCTCGACAACGACGCGGGGCGCGGCTCGTACGGTGTGCCGACCCCGATCGCCGTCGTCATCGACCTCGACGTGATCCGTGAGGCCCCGGTCCGCTTCGTCCGTTCCGGCATCGGCGACGTCCTGTCCAACATCTCCGCGGTCGCGGACTGGGAGCTCGCCCACCGCGAGCGCGGGGAGTCCATCGACGGTCTCGCGGCCGCCATGGCCCGCCAGGCCGGTCAAGCCGTGCTGCGCCACCCCGGCGGCGTCGGCGACGACGGCTTCCTCCAGGTGCTGGCCGAGGGTCTGGTCCTCACCGGGATCGCGATGTCCGTCTCGGGCGACTCGCGTCCGGCCTCCGGTGCCTGCCACGAGATCAACCACGCCTTCGACCTCCTCCACCCCAGGCGTGCCGCCAGCCACGGCGAGCAGTGCGGCCTGGGCGCGGCCTTCGCCATGTATCTGCGCGGGGCGCGCGAGGAGTCGGCGTACATGGCCGGGGTGCTGCGCCGGCACGGGCTGCCCGTGCTGCCGGAGGAGATCGGCTTCGCGGTGGACGAGTTCGTCCGGGTGGTGGAGTTCGCTCCGCAGACCCGGCCCGGCCGTTACACGATTCTCGAACACCTCGACCTGAAGACCGACCAGATCAAGGACGCATACGCCGACTATGTCAAGGCCATCGGTAGCTGAACTCCGCCCCGTCGTTCACCCCGAAGGGGTGAAGGACCGGCGCAGCGGTGAGCACTGGGCGGGACGCCTGTACATGCGGGAGATCTCGCTGCGGGTGGACCGTTTCCTGGTCGACGCCAGGATCACGCCCAACCAGCTCACCCACCTGATGGTCGTCGCGGGCGTTCTGGCGGGCGTGGCCCTTCTGATACCGGGCCTGGCCGGGGCGCTCATCGGTGCCCTGCTCATCCAGCTCTACCTGCTGCTCGACTGCGTCGACGGGGAGATCGCGCGGTGGCGGGGGCAGACCTCGATCACCGGCGTCTACCTGGACCGCATCGGGCACTATCTGTGCGAGGCGGCCCTTCTCGTCGGCTTCGGCCTGCGCGGCGCCGACCTGTTCGGCGACTCGGGGAGCCCGCAGTGGCTGTGGGCCTTCCTGGGCACGCTGGCCGCCCTGGGCGCGATCCTGATCAAGGCCGAGACGGACCTGGTCGATGTGGCCCGCTCCCGCAGCGGCCTGCCCGCCGCCACGGACGAGGCGTCCGTGCCCCGCTCCTCCGGCCTCGCCCTCGCCCGCAGGGCCGCCGCCGCGCTGAAGTTCCACCGGCTGGTCGGCGGCGTCGAGGCCAGCCTGTTCATCCTGGTCGTGGCCATCGCCGACCTGGCCGCCGGTGACGGCCTGTTCTGGACGCGGCTCGGCATCGCCGTCCTGGCCGGCATCGCGATCCTCCAGACGCTGCTGCACCTCGTGTCCATCCTCGCCTCCAGCAGGTTGAAGTGAGCGGCCCAATGAAGGTCGGGGTGGTCATCATCACCATGGGCAACCGCCCCGACGAACTCCGTGCCCTCCTCGACTCGGTCGCCAAGCAGGACGGCGACCCGGTCGAGGTGGTCGTGGTCGGCAACGGCTCGCCCGTCCCGGACGTCCCCGAGGGCGTACGGACGGTCGAACTGCCCGAGAACCTCGGCATCCCCGGCGGCCGCAACGCCGGTGTACAGGCGTTCGGCCCGAGCGGCCGGGACGTCGACATCATCCTCTTCCTCGACGACGACGGCCTCCTCGCCCGCACCGACACCGCCGTGCTGTGCCGGGACGCCTTCGCGGCAGACCGGAGGCTCGGCATCATCAGCTTCCGCATCTGCGACCCGGACACCGGCGTCACCCAACGCCGCCATGTGCCCCGCCTGCGCGCCTCCGACCCGATGCGCTCCTCCCGGGTCACCACCTTCCTCGGGGGCGCCACCGCGATACGTACGAAGGTTTTCGCCGAAGTCGGTGGACTTCCGGACGAATTCTTCTACGCCCACGAGGAAACCGACCTGGCATGGCGGGCTCTCGACGTGGGCTGGATGATCGACTACCGGTCCGACATGGTGCTGTACCACCCCGCGACCGCGCCCTCGCGGCACGCGGTCTACCACCGCATGGTGGCGCGCAACCGGGTCTGGCTCGCGCGCCGCAACCTCCCCGCGCCCCTCGTGCCGGTCTACCTCGCCGTGTGGCTGCTCCTCACCCTCATACGCAGACCCACGCGTCCCGCCCTGCGGGCCTGGTTCGGCGGCTTCCGGGAGGGCTGGACCACCCCGTGCGGTCCCCGACGGCCCATGAAGTGGCGTACGGTGTGGCGTCTGACCCGGCTGGGCCGACCTCCTGTCATCTGACAAGCTCGATATCTGAGAGCATTCGGCGTACCCGGTCCCTGGTCAACTGCCTCGGCCCGGTCAGGTTGCGCACTTTGAGGACGAAAGTTTCCACTTGTGAGTGAGACAACGCATGACGGCAGGGTCGCGGTGAGCGAACGACCGTCACCCGATGCAGGGCTTTCCGCGGCCGAACTGGCCGCCAAGTACGGGCTCTCGGTCAGCGGAGCCCGGCCCGGGCTCGTCGAGTACGTCCGCCAACTGTGGGAGCGGCGACACTTCATCCTCGCCTTCTCGCGGGCGAAGCTCACCGCTCAGTACAGCAAGGCCAAGCTCGGTCAGCTGTGGCAGGTGGTCACTCCGCTGCTGAACGCGGCCGTGTACTTCTTCATCTTCGGCCTGCTGCTGGGCGCCCGGCGGGGTGTCCCGCACGAGATCTACGTTCCGTTCCTGGTGACGGGCGTGTTCATGTTCACCTTCACCCAGAGTTCGGTGCTGGCGGGCGTGCGTGCCATCTCGGGCAACCTGGGCCTGGTGCGCGCGCTGCACTTCCCGCGGGCCTCGCTGCCGATCTCGTTCTCGTTGCAGCAGCTCCAGCAACTGCTGTTCTCGATGGGCGTGCTGGTCGTGATCATGGTGGGGTTCGGCAGCTACCCGAGCCTGTCCTGGCTGCTGGTGGTGCCCGTGCTGGTCCTGCAGTTCATCTTCAACACGGGCCTCGCGCTGTTCTTCGCGCGCCTGGGCAGCAAAACTCCCGACCTGGCTCAGCTGATGCCGTTCGTCATGCGCACTTGGATGTACGCGTCGGGCGTGATGTTCAGCCTCCCGGCGATGCTTGAGAGGAGGAACGCGCCGGCCTGGCTCACCGACGTCCTCCAGTGGAACCCCGCCGCGGTCTACATGGACCTGGCCCGCTTCGCGTTGATCGACAAGTACGACTCCTCCTACCTGCCCCCGCACGTGTGGGCCTTCGCGCTCGGCTGGGCGCTGCTGGCCGGCGTGGTCGGCTTCGTGTTCTTCTGGAGGGCCGAGGAGAGGTACGGCCGTGGCTGACCTCGCCAAGGAGGGGAACCGGGTCCCCACCGTCATCGCGGACGACCTGCACATCGTCTACCGCGTCAACGGTGCCAGGGGCGGCAAGGGCAGCGCCACCGCCGCCCTGAGCCGCATCCTCAGGCGAGGATCCGACGACGAAGCGCGCGGGGTGCGCAAGGTGCACGCCGTGCGGGGTGTCTCCTTCGTGGCCTACCGAGGCGAGGCCATCGGCCTGATCGGTTCCAACGGCTCCGGCAAGTCCACCCTGCTGCGCGCCGTCGCCGGCCTGCTGCCCGCGGAGAGCGGCAAGGTCTACACCGACGGCCAGCCCTCCCTGCTCGGCGTCAACGCGGCCCTGATGAGCGATCTGACGGGCGAGCGGAACGTCGTCCTGGGCGGGCTCGCGATGGGCATGTCCCGCGAGCAGATCAGGGAGCGCTACGACGAGATCGTCGACTTCTCCGGCATCAACGAGAAGGGCGACTTCATCACCCTGCCCATGCGCACCTACTCGTCCGGCATGGGGGCGCGCCTGAGGTTCTCCATCGCGGCCGCCAAGGACCACGACGTCCTCATGATCGACGAGGCCCTGGCCACCGGTGACCGCAGGTTCCAGAAGCGCTCTGAGGCCCGCATCCGCGAGCTGCGCAAGGAGGCCGGCACGGTGTTTCTGGTCAGTCACAGCAACAAGTCGATCCGCGAGACCTGTGACCGCGTCCTGTGGCTGGAGCGCGGGGAACTGCGCATGGACGGACCCACCGAAGAGGTCCTCAAGGAGTACGAGAAGTTCACGGGCAAGTAGCCCGTACGGCCCCGGGCCCCACCGGAACTGTTCCGGCGGGGCCCCGCGTCTGCAAAGGAAACGTCAACTCCGGCCGCCCTCAGGAATCTTGGGGGTCAATCGGTGTGTTGTTGTGATGTGCAGGACACCCGGGCAGAGCATGGCGCGTTGTACAACGTAAGCTGTACCGGTGCCGAATCGCGGCAAGTAGGGCCATAATGCGCGACACCCGGCATCCGCCGCCCGCGCGGACCGTCGGGCGGCGTGTCCGAAACATTGTGTATTGGGTCGGCAGTGTAGAACGGGAGATGTGACGGCAATGGCTACGGATACTCTCCACCTCCGCGACGCTCGTGCCGTCCCCGCGCCGGGTGGCGAGCGGTGACCGAAGCCGGTACGGCGCACACCGGTGACCCGGAGCGCGGCACCCTCGCCAAGGCCGCGGACGAGAACTTCCCCGTGGCACCGTTCTTCCTGCCCAGGGCCTGGCGCGACGACCTGATGGCCGTCTACGGCTTCGCCCGCCTCGTCGACGACATCGGTGACGGCGACCTCGCCCCCGGCGGTGCGGACGCCCGTCTGCTGGGCGTCGGTCCGCGGGACGCCGAGGACCGACTCGTCCTCCTCGACGCCTTCGAGGCCGACCTGCACCGGGCGTTCGACTCCACTCCGCGCCACCCGCTGCTGCGGCGCCTGAAGCCGACCGTCCGCCGCCGCTCCCTCACGCCCGAGCCCTTCCTCGGCCTGATCGCCGCCAACCGCCAGGACCAGCTCGTCAAGCGGTACGAGACGTACGACGATCTCCTCGCCTACTGCGAGCTGTCCGCCAATCCCGTCGGCCGCCTCGTGCTGGCCGTCACCGGCACCTCGACCCCCGAGCGCGTCCGCCACTCCGACGCGATCTGCACCGCGCTGCAGATCGTCGAGCACCTCCAGGACATCGCCGAGGACCTGACGCGGGACCGTATCTATCTGCCCGCCGCGGACATGAAGCGCTTTCACGTCCAGGAGGCGGACCTCACCGCGCCCACGGCAGGCGCATCGGTGCGCGCACTGGTTGCATACGAAGCAGAACGCGCCCTGAACCTCCTGAATGAAGGCACCCCCCTCGTGGGTAGCGTCCACGGCAGGCTGAGGCTGCTCCTAGCGGGGTTCGTGGCGGGGGGAAGGGCGGCAATCCAGGCGATCGCCGCCGCTGAATACGACGTACTTCCCGGCCCGCCCAAGCCCGGCAAGCTCCGGCTGCTGCGCGAGGTGGGCGTGACTCTGCGAGGAGAGGGGTGATCCGGACCGTGGAGTCCGACCAACACGTGTCCGCACCGGTACTCGCCGCCTACAGCTACTGCGAGGCCGTCACCGGACAGCAGGCCCGCAACTTCGCGTACGGCATCAGACTTCTGCCGACGCCCAAGCGTCGCGCGATGTCGGCGCTCTACGCGTTCTCCCGGCGTGTCGACGACATCGGCGACGGCGCGCTGGCACCCGAGAGCAAGGCGGCCCGGCTGGAGGACACCCGGACGCTGCTCGCCCGGATCCAGGACGGCTCGGTCGACGAGGACGACACCGACCCGGTCGCGGTCGCCCTCGCCCACGCGGGCAGACAGTTCCCGATCCCGCTCGGCGCCCTCGACGAACTCATTGACGGCGTTCTGATGGACGTACGCGGCGAGACCTATGAGACCTGGGACGACCTGAAGGTCTACTGCCGCTGTGTCGCCGGGGCGATCGGCCGGCTCTCGCTCGGCGTGTTCGGTACGGAACCGGGGGCGCGGGGCGCGGAGCGGGCGCCGGAGTACGCGGACACGCTGGGGCTCGCGCTCCAGCTCACCAACATCCTCAGGGACGTCCGCGAGGACGCCGAGGGCGGGCGGACCTATCTGCCCTCCGACGATCTCGCCAAGTTCGGCTGTTCGGCCGGGTTCAGCGGGCCGACGCCACCGCCCGACTCGGACTTCGCGGGACTCGTGCACTTCGAGGTGCGCCGGGCCCGTGCCCTCTTCGCCGAGGGCTACCGGTTGCTGCCCATGCTCGACCGGCGCAGCGGTGCCTGTGTCGCCGCCATGGCAGGCATCTACCGCCGTCTTCTCGACCGCATCGAGCGCGAGCCGGAGGCCGTGCTGCGCGGCCGGGTCTCGCTGCCCGGGCGCGAGAAGGCGTATGTCGCCGTGCGCGGGCTGTCGGGTCTCGACGCCCGCCATGTGTCCCGCCGGACCACCAGGAGGCGTGTCTGATGGACACATCGACCCAAGGTGATACCGGTGGCGAAAAGCGGCACGCAACCCTCCGCCACCAGGCCGCGTCCCTGACTGCGACGACCGGCCGTGGACCGCTCGACCACCACGGCGGGCCAGCCGGGGAGGGGGCACGATGACCGACGGCACACAGCCCGAGGGGCTGCTCGACGCGGACAGTCCCGGGCGGACGGCCGTGGTGATCGGCGGGGGACTGGCGGGGATCACCACCGCGCTCTCGCTCGCCGACGCCGGGATGCGCGTCACGCTGCTGGAAGGGCGGCCGAGGCTGGGCGGGCTCGCCTTCTCGTTCCAGCGCGGCAACCTGACCGTCGACAACGGGCAGCACGTGTACCTGCGGTGCTGCACGGCGTACCGCTGGTTCCTCGACCGCATCGACGCGGCAGCGCTCGCACCGCTGCAGGATCGTCTCGACGTGCCCGTGCTCGACGCCCAGGGCACACCGGGACGACGGCTCGGCAGACTCAGCCGCACCGCGCTGCCCGTACCGCTGCATCTGGCGAGAAGCCTCGCCACCTATCCGCACCTGTCGCTGGCCGAACGCGCCAGAGTAGGACGTGCCGCACTGGCGCTCAAGGCACTCGACCTCGCGGACCCGGCGCTGGACACGCAGGACTTCGGCAGCTGGCTGGCCGCGCGCGGCCAGTCGACGCGTGCCGTCGAGGCACTGTGGGACCTCGTGGGGGTCGCCACCCTCAACGCGGTGGCCGAAGACTCCTCTCTCGGGCTCGCCGCGATGGTGTTCAAGACAGGTCTGCTCTCCGACCCGGGAGCGGCCGACATCGGCTGGGCACGCGTCCCCCTGGGCGAACTGCACGACCGGCTTGCCCGCAAGGCGCTCGACTCGGCGGGCGTCCGTACCGAACTTCGTACACGCGTCACCTCCATCTCCCACAACGGAAACGGGCGTTGGAACGTTCAGGTTCCCGGCGAGAATCTCGACGCCGACGTGGTCGTCCTCGCCGTACCGCAGCGGGAAGCGCACGAACTGCTGCCCGAGGGCGCGCTCGACGCACCGGAGCGACTGCTTCAGATCGGCACCGCGCCGATCCTCAACGTCCATGTCGTCTACGACCGCAAGGTGCTCAAGCGGCCGTTCTTCGCGGCACTCGGCACCCCGGTGCAGTGGGTCTTCGACCGGACCGGGGCATCCGGGCTGTCCGACGGCCAGTACCTGGCGCTGTCGCAGTCGGCCGCGCAGGACGAGATCGACGAGCCGGTCTCCGTGCTGCGTGAGCGGTATCTGCCGGAACTGGAGCGGCTGCTGCCCGCCACGCGCGGCGCTCAGGTGAAGGACTTCTTCGTGACCAGGGAGCGCACGGCGACGTTCGCCCCCACCCCCGGCGTCGGACGGCTGCGGCCCGGCGCCCGCACCAAGAATCCCGGCCTCTACCTGGCCGGAGCGTGGACCGCCACAGGGTGGCCCGCGACCATGGAGAGTGCGGTCCGCAGCGGCATCAGCGCGGCGGACGCCGCGCTGAGCGCCCTGGGCCGGCCCCGCGAGCACCTCTTCGACGTGGAGGAGGCGGCGTGACGCTCGATCAGCGCGCGGCGGGCCCCCGCACCCCCGGTACCGCAACAAGAGGAGAGACTGTGCCCACTGTGCCCCCGACGGCCTCCACGGCCGATCGAGAGACCGCGGTGGACGTGACCGCGCTCCTGGAGCGCGGCCGGACCCTGGCCACACCGGTGCTGCGGGCGGCCGTCGAACGCCTGGCAACGCCCATGGACACCGTCGCCGCCTACCACTTCGGCTGGATCGACGCACAGGGCAACCCGGCGGACGGGGACGGCGGCAAGGCCGTACGCCCCGCGCTCGCCGTGCTGTCCGCCCAGGTCACCGGGGCCGCGCCCGAGGTCGGCGTGCCCGGTGCGGTCGCGGTCGAGCTGGTGCACAACTTCTCGCTGCTGCACGACGACCTGATGGACGGCGACGAACAGCGCCGCCACCGCGACACGGTCTGGAAGGTGCACGGCCCCGCCCAGGCCATCCTCGTCGGCGACGCCCTGTTCGCCCTCGCCAACGAGATCCTCCTCGAACTCGGCACCGTCGAGGCCGGCCGCGCCACCCGCCGCCTGACCACGGCAACGCGCGCCCTCATCGACGGGCAGGCCCAGGACATCTCGTACGAGCACCGCGAGCGGGTCACCGTCGAGGAGTGCCTGGAGATGGAGGGCAACAAGACCGGCGCCCTGCTCGCCTGCGCCTGCTCCATCGGCGTGGTCCTCGGCGGCGCGGACGACCACACCGCCGACACGCTGGAGAAGTACGGCTACCACCTCGGCCTCGCCTTCCAGGCCATCGACGACCTGCTGGGCATCTGGGGCGACCCGGAGGCCACCGGCAAGCAGACCTGGAGCGATCTGCGCCAGCGCAAGAAGTCCCTGCCGGTCGTGGCCGCGCTCGCGGCGGGCGGCCCGGCCTCCGAGCGGCTCGGTGAACTGCTCGCCGCCGACGCCAAGAGCAGCGACTTCGAGAACTTCTCCGAGGAGGAGTTCGCCGCCCGCGCCGCCCTCATCGAGGAGGCGGGCGGCCGGAGCTGGACCGCCGAGGAGGCGCGCCGCCAGCACACCACCGCCATCGAGGCCCTGGACTCGATCCGGATGCCGGACCAGGTGCGGGCCCAGCTCGTGGCGCTCGCCGACTTCGTCGTCGTACGGAAGAGATGATCACTATCGCGAAGGGGGCGACCCCTATCGGTCGAATAAGCCTCGCGTAGTCGCCGGCCGGTGCTGCGAGCGGACGAGCACCGGCCGACGGCTGACCCACAGCAGAGACATGCCACTGCACGAAGGGGAAGCCATGACAGCGACGACCGACGGAAGCACCGGGGCCCTGCCGCCCCGCGCTGCCTCGGCCAGCGAAACCGACACCGCCATCGACACCCCAGTGGCGGCAGGGGTCCAGGATGCCGCCGCGCGCGCCATACAGCGCGCCACCGACTTTCTTCTCTCCCGCCAGGACGCCCAGGGCTGGTGGAAGGGCGACCTGGAGACCAACGTCACCATGGACGCCGAGGACCTGCTGCTCCGTCAGTTCCTGGGCATCCGCGACGAGAAGACCACACACGCCGCCGCCCTGTTCATCCGCGGCGAGCAGCGCGAGGACGGCACCTGGGCCACGTTCCACGGCGGGCCGGGCGAACTCTCCACCACCATCGAGGCGTACGTCGCCCTGCGGCTGGCCGGGGACGCTCCGGACGCGCCGCACATGGCGAAGGCGTCGGCGTGGGTCCGCGCGCGGGGCGGTATCGCCTCAGCCCGTGTCTTCACCCGGATCTGGCTGGCCCTGTTCGGCTGGTGGAAGTGGGAGGACCTGCCCGAACTCCCGCCGGAACTCATCTACTTCCCGCCGTGGATGCCGCTGAACATCTACGACTTCGGCTGCTGGGCGCGGCAGACCATCGTGCCGTTGACGGTCGTCTCCGCGAAGCGGCCCGTGCGGCCCGCGCCCTTCCCGCTCGACGAACTGCACACCGACCCCGGCAACCCCAACCCGGTCAAGCCCTTTGCTCCGGCGGCCAGTTGGGACGGCGTCTTCCAGCGGCTCGACAAGGCGGTGCGCGCGTATCGCAAGGTCGCGCCGCGCCGACTGCGCAGGGCGGCCATGAACAGCGCGGCCCGCTGGATCATCGAGCGGCAGGAGAACGACGGCTGCTGGGGCGGCATCCAGCCCCCGGCGGTGTACTCCGTCATCGCCCTGCACCTGCTGGGCTACGACCTCCAGCACCCCGTCATGCGGGCCGGGTTGGAGTCCCTCGACCGGTTCGCCGTGTGGCGCGAGGACGGGGCCCGGATGATCGAGGCCTGCCAGTCGCCGGTCTGGGACACCTGCCTCGCGACCATCGCCCTCGCCGACGCGGGCCTGCCCGCCGACCATCCGCGACTGGTGCGGGCCGCGGACTGGATGCTGGGCGAGCAGATCGTCCGGCCCGGCGACTGGTCCGTGAAGCGGCCTCAACTCCCGCCTGGCGGCTGGGCGTTCGAGTTCCACAACAACAACTACCCCGACATCGACGACACCGCCGAGGTCGTCCTCGCCCTGCGCCGCGTCAAGCACCACGACCCGGAGCGCGTCGAGCGGGCGATCGGGCGCGGAGTGCGCTGGAACCTCGGGATGCAGTCGAAGAACGGCGCGTGGGGCGCCTTCGACGTAGACAACACGAGCGCCTTCCCCAACCGGCTGCCGTTCTGCGACTTCGGCGAGGTCATCGACCCGCCGTCCGCCGACGTCACCGCACACGTGGTGGAGATGCTCGCCGTCGAGGGGCTCGCGCACGACCCGCGCACCCGCCGGGGCATCGAGTGGCTGCTCGCCGAACAGGAGCCCAACGGCTCGTGGTTCGGACGCTGGGGCGTCAACTACGTGTACGGCACCGGGTCGGTGGTGCCCGCGCTGGTCGCCGCCGGGCTGCCCGCCGCGCACCCCGCGATCCGCCGGGCCGTGGCCTGGCTGGAGACCGTGCAGAACGACGACGGCGGCTGGGGCGAGGACCTGCGCTCTTACCACGACGTCGCCGAGTGGAGCGGCAAGGGCGCCTCCACCGCCTCCCAGACCGCGTGGGCCCTGCTCGCGCTGCTGGCGGCGGGGGAGCGGGAGTCCAAGGCCACCGAACGCGGGATCGCATGGCTCGCGAGCACCCAGCGCGAGGACGGCTCCTGGGACGAGCCGTACTTCACGGGGACCGGGTTCCCGTGGGACTTCTCGATCAACTACCACCTCTACCGGCAGGTGTTCCCGCTCACCGCGCTCGGCCGGTACGTCAACGGAGAGCCCTTCTCGTTCGGCAGGGCGAGCTGATGAGCCCCGCTCCCGCCCCGGCCCCGCTGCTGATCGCCTGCGCGCTCGGCATCGAGCGGCTCGCCCTGCGCGGCGGCGACCGTGGCGTGAGGCGGAGGGGCGCGCCGGTGTCGAGAGGCCGAGCGCGCGGAGGCCCCGACGAAGGAGGGGCTGAGCACGGTCGGGCTCTCGACACCGGCTTTCAGCGCCCCGCAGCCGAACCGAACAGGTGGGTCGCCGGGGGCCCGGTCACCGTGCTGCGCACCGGCATGGGGCCCCAGGCCGCCGAGAGCTCCGTCACCCGGGCGCTCGCCGACCCGGCGCTGAGCGAGGCGGCCGTGCTGGCCACCGGGTTCTGCGCCGGGCTCGCGCCGGGCATGCACCCCGGTGACCTGGTCGTCGCCGAGGAGACCCGGGGGCCGGGCGACGTCACCACGCCGTGTGTGGGCACCGACCTGCTGGTCAAGGAGCTGGTGCGGGCCGTGCCAGGACGCACCGTGCACACCGGGCCCCTCACCGGCTCCGACCATGTCGTACGCGGACACGAACGGTCGGAACTGCTCGCCACCGGCGCAATCGCGGTCGACATGGAGTCGGCGGCCACGCTCCACAGCGCCGTGCGCACGGGCGCGCGCCCGGTTGCGGCCGTACGGGTGGTCGTGGACGCTCCAGAACATGAACTGGTCCGGATCGGCACGGTGCGCGGTGGAATATCGGCTTTCCGCGTCCTTCGTGCCGTCCTTCCCGCTTTCTTCGAATGGCACCGTTCTTTGCTGCTCCCCAGGAGGTGAGCCAGATGGCCATGCCGCTCCGCCAGTCCATCAAGGTCGCTACGTACTTGGCTGAACAGAAGCTCCGCAAGCGGGACAAGTTTCCGCTCATCGTCGAGCTGGAACCGCTCTACGCCTGCAATCTGAAGTGCGAGGGCTGCGGCAAGATCCAGCACCCGGCGGGTGTGCTCAAGCAGCGCATGCCGGTGGCCCAGGCCGTGGGCGCCGTACTGGAGTCCGGTGCGCCGATGGTGTCGATCGCCGGTGGGGAACCCCTGATGCACCCCCAGATCGACGAGATCGTGCGTCAGTTGGTGGCCAGGAGGAAGTACGTCTTCCTGTGCACCAACGCCATGCTGCTGCGCAAGAAGATGGACAAGTTCACGCCCTCGCCGTACTTCGCCTTCGCCGTGCACATCGACGGGCTGCGCGAGCGGCACGACGAGTCCGTGGCGAAGGAGGGGGTGTTCGACGAGGCCGTGGCGGCCATCAAGGAGGCCAAGAAGCGTGGCTTCCGGGTGACCACCAACTCGACCTTCTTCAACACCGAC
Organism: Streptomyces sp. NPDC002845; assembly: GCF_053591955.1. NCBI lineage: Bacteria > Bacillati > Actinomycetota > Actinomycetes > Kitasatosporales > Streptomycetaceae > Streptomyces > Streptomyces sp. NPDC002845. The sequence continues at coordinate 77,824 of NZ_JBSFUU010000025.1, forward strand.
ACCCCGCAGACCATCATCGAGGTCCTCAACTACCTCAACGACGACCTCAAGGTCGACGAGATGATGATCTCGCCCGCCTACGCCTACGAGAAGGCGCCCGACCAGGAGCACTTCCTCGGCGTCGAGCAGACCCGCGAACTGTTCAAGAAGGCCTTCTCGGGCGGCAACCGGCGCCGCTGGCGGCTCAACCACTCCCCGCTCTTCCTGGACTTCCTGGAAGGCAAGGTCGACTTCCCGTGCACGGCGTGGGCGATCCCGAACTACTCGCTCTTCGGCTGGCAGCGGCCCTGCTATCTGATGAGCGACGGGTACGTCACGACGTACCGGGAGCTCATCGAGGACACCGACTGGGACAAGTACGGCCGCGGCAAGGACCCGCGCTGCGCCAACTGCATGGCGCACTGCGGCTACGAGCCGACGGCCGTTCTCGCCACCATGGGCTCCCTCAAGGAGTCCCTGCGGGCCATGCGCGAGACCGTCTCCGGAAACCAGGGGTGACGCCATGACCGCCGTTTCCCTGGGCGTCCCCGAGGTGCCGGTCCGGCCGATCGCGGAGCGCCGCGTGTCGCGGCAGATCATGGTCGGCCCCGTGGCGGTGGGCGGGGACGCGCCGGTGTCGGTGCAGTCGATGACGACGACGCGTACGTCGGACATCGGCGCCACGTTGCAGCAGATCGCGGAGCTGACGGCGTCGGGCTGCCAGATCGTGCGGGTGGCCTGTCCCACGCAGGATGACGCGGACGCGTTGGCGACCATCGCGCGTAAGTCGCAGATCCCGGTGATCGCGGACATTCATTTCCAGCCGAAGTACGTGTTCGCGGCGATCGAGGCGGGCTGTGCGGCGGTGCGGGTGAACCCGGGCAACATCAAGCAGTTCGACGACAAGGTCAAGGAGATCGCCGGGGCGGCGAGGGACCATGGCACGCCGATCCGGATCGGGGTGAACGCGGGGTCGCTGGACCGGCGGCTGCTGCAGAAGTACGGCAGGGCGACGCCGGAGGCGCTGGTGGAGTCGGCGTTGTGGGAGGCGTCGTTGTTCGAGGAGCACGGGTTCCGGGACATCAAGATCTCGGTGAAGCACAACGACCCGGTGGTCATGGTCAACGCCTACCGGCAGCTGGCCGCGCAGTGTGACTATCCGCTGCACCTGGGTGTGACGGAGGCGGGCCCGGCGTTCCAGGGGACCATCAAGTCCGCCGTCGCCTTCGGGGCGCTGCTGAGCGAGGGCATCGGCGACACGATCCGCGTCTCGCTGAGCGCGCCGCCCGCCGAGGAATGCAAGGTCGGCATCCAGATCCTTCAGTCGCTGGGCCTCAGGCAGCGGCGCCTGGAGATCGTGTCGTGCCCCTCGTGCGGGCGGGCGCAGGTCGACGTGTACAAGCTGGCCGACGAGGTCACGGCCGGTCTGGAGGGGATGGAGGTGCCGCTGCGCGTCGCCGTCATGGGCTGTGTGGTCAACGGTCCCGGTGAGGCACGCGAGGCGGACCTCGGCGTGGCTTCCGGCAACGGCAAGGGGCAGATCTTCGTCAAGGGCGAGGTCATCAAGACGGTTCCCGAGTCGAAGATCGTGGAGACCCTCATCGACGAGGCGATGAAGATCGCCGAGCAGATGGAGCAGGACGGCGTCGCGTCGGGGGAGCCGGCGGTCACCGTGAGTTGAGAAACACGGGTTGAACAGCACGGACCGAGAGGGGGCCCGAGCGTGACGATTCTGGAGAGCATCCGGGGACCACGCGACCTGAAGGCGCTGTCCGAGGCGGAACTCGGTGAACTGGCCGAGGAGATACGGGAGTTCCTGGTGCACGCGGTCGCCAGGACCGGCGGTCACCTGGGGCCCAATCTGGGGGTGGTGGAACTCTCCATCGCGCTCCACCGGGTCTTCGAGTCACCCGTCGACCGCATCCTGTGGGACACCGGACATCAGAGCTACGTCCACAAGCTTCTGACGGGACGCCAGGACTTCTCCAAGCTGCGCGGCAAGGGCGGCCTGTCCGGCTACCCGTCGCGCGAGGAGTCGGAGCACGACATCATCGAGAACAGCCACGCCTCCACCGCCCTCGGCTGGGCGGACGGCCTCGCCAAGGCCCGCCAGGTGCAGGGGGACAAGGGGCACGTCGTCGCGGTCGTCGGGGACGGCGCCCTCACCGGCGGCATGGCCTGGGAGGCCCTGAACAACATCGCGGCCGCCAAGAACCGGCCGCTGATCATCGTCGTCAACGACAACGAGCGCTCGTACTCGCCCACCATCGGCGGCCTCGCCAACCACCTCGCGACCCTGCGCACGACCGACGGTTACGAGCAGGTCCTGGCCTGGGGCAAGGACGTCCTGCAGCGCACACCCGTCATCGGCAACACCCTCTACGAGGCCCTGCACGGTGCGAAGAAGGGCTTCAAGGACGCCTTCGCCCCGCAGGGCATGTTCGAGGACCTGGGGCTGAAGTACGTCGGGCCGATAGACGGTCACGACCTGGGCGCCGTCGAGTCGGCGCTGCGCCGCGCGAAACGGTTCCACGGACCTGTGCTCGTCCACTGCCTCACCGAGAAGGGGCGCGGATACGAGCCCGCCCTCGCGCACGAGGAGGACCACTTCCACACGGTCGGCGTGATGGACCCGCTCACCTGCGAGCCCCTCGCCCCGTCCAACGGGCCTTCCTGGACCTCGGTGTTCGGCGAGGAGATCGTCCGGATCGGTCAGGAGCGCGAGGACGTCGTGGCCATCACGGCGGCCATGCTGCACCCGGTGGGGCTGGGCAGGTTCGCGGAGCGGTTCCCGGACCGGATCTGGGACGTCGGCATCGCCGAGCAGCACGCCGCGGTGTCGGCGGCCGGGCTCGCGACCGGCGGGCTCCACCCGGTCGTCGCGGTGTACGCGACGTTCCTCAACCGGGCCTTCGACCAGCTCCTGATGGACATCGCGCTGCACCGGTGCGGGGTCACCTTCGTACTGGACCGGGCCGGGGTCACAGGAGTCGACGGCGCGTCGCACAACGGCATGTGGGACATGTCGATCCTCCAGGTCGTGCCCGGCCTGCGGATCGCCGCGCCGCGCGACGCCGACCAGCTGCGGGCGCAGTTGCGGGAGGCGGTCGCGGTCGACGACGCGCCGACGCTGATCCGCTTCCCCAAGGAGTCGGTGGGACCCGCGATCCCGGCGGTCGACCGGGTGGGCGGACTGGACGTACTGCACCGGGCCGACCGGCGGGACGCGCTCCTCGTCGCCGTCGGGGTCATGGCGCCCGTCTGTCTGCAGGCCGCCGAACTGCTTCAGGCCCGCGGCATCGGCTGCACCGTCGTCGACCCGCGCTGGGTCAAGCCCGTCGACCCGGGGCTGCCCGGGCTGGCCGCCGAGCACCGGCTCGTCGCGGTCGTCGAGGACAACAGCCGGGCGTCCGGGGTCGGCGCCGCGGTGGCGCTCGCGCTGGGGGATGCCGAAGTCGACGTGCCCGTACGGCGGTTCGGGATTCCGGAGCAGTTCCTCGCACACGCCAAGCGCGGGGAGGTGCTGGCGGACATCGGCCTCACGCCCGTCGAGATCGCCGGGCGGATCAGCGCGTGCCTGGCCGCCAAGGATGAGCTGTCCAAGGAGAAGCAGGAATGACGACCGTGGAACCCGCAGCCGCGACCGAGGAGTTCGACCTCGGCAAGCTACTGGCCGAGCGTGGCGCCGAGCGCTACGAGCTCCACGCTCGGCACCTCAACCACCAGCTCCCGCGCATGCTGCACACCATCGGCTTCGACAAGGTGTACGAGCGGGCCGAGGGCGCGTACTTCTGGGACGCGGACGGCAACGACTACCTGGACATGCTCGCCGGCTTCGGGGTGATGGGCGTGGGCCGCCACCACCCCGTCGTCCGCAAGGCGCTGCACGACGTCCTCGACGCCTCGCTCGCCGACCTCACCCGCTTCGACTGCCAGCCGCTGCCGGGGCTCCTCGCCGAGCGGCTCCTCACCCACGGCCCGCACCTGGACCGGGTGTTCTTCGGCAACAGCGGCACGGAGGCCGTCGAGACCGCGCTGAAGTTCGCCCGGTACGCCACCGGCAGGCCGCGCGTGCTGTACTGCGCGCACGCCTTCCACGGGCTCACCACCGGCTCGCTCTCCGTGAACGGCGAGGACGGCTTCCGCGACGGCTTCGCACCGCTGCTGCCCGACACGGCCGTACCCCTCGGTGATCTCGACGCCCTGGCGCGGGAGCTGAAGAAGGGCGACGTCGCCGCCCTCATCGTCGAGCCCATCCAGGGCAAGGGCGTGCACGAGGCCCCGCCCGGATATCTGCGCGCCGCCCAGGAGTTGCTGCACAAGCACAAGGCGCTGCTCATCGCCGACGAGGTGCAGACCGGGCTCGGGCGGACCGGGGACTTCTACGCCTACCAGCACGACGAGGGCGTGGAGCCGGACCTGGTGTGCGTCGCCAAGGCGCTCTCCGGCGGCTATGTGCCGGTCGGGGCGACCCTGGGCAAGGAGTGGATCTTCAAGAAGGTCTACTCGTCCATGGACCGCGTTCTCGTCCACTCCGCGAGCTTCGGCTCCAACGCGCAGGCCATGGCGGCCGGCCTCGCCGTGCTGTCGGTGATGGAGAACGAGCAGATCGTGGCGGGCGCCCGGGCCACCGGGGAGCAGTTGAAGTCCCGGCTGGCGGCGCTGGTCGACAAGTACGAGCTGCTGAGCGACGTACGCGGCCGGGGGCTGATGATCGGCATCGAGTTCGGCAAGCCCAGGTCGCTGAAGCTGCGCAGTCGTTGGACGATGCTCCAGGCGGCACGCAAGGGGCTGTTCGCCCAGATGGTCGTCGTACCGCTGCTGCAACGGCACCGCATCCTCACCCAGGTCTCCGGCGACCACCTGGAGGTGATCAAGCTGATCCCGCCGCTGGTCATCGGCGAGCGGGACGTCGACCGGTTCGTCGACGCCTTCACCGAGGTGATGGACGACGCGCACAGCGGGGGTGGGCTGATGTGGGACTTCGGGAAGACGCTGGTGAAGCAGGCGGTCGCCAACCGGTAGGGGCCATTCACGCTCAATCCGAGACAACCGAGGCGGGCGGCTGGACGTACTGACGGGGCGGCGGAGCTGCGCCTCGGCGACACCGCGTGGTGCGGAGCACCGCCGGGTCACTCCGGGAAGACCTGGCCAGGCTCGCCGTGTCGTCGGGGACGGGGGATCAGGCCAGCAACCGCCCTCGCAGCCGCTCCCGGACCTCCGGCGTGACCTTCAGGCCCTGTTCCAGGTACACGTCCGTGCCGCCCCACGTCTCCTCGATCGTCTCGAACGCCGCGTGAAGGTACTCGGCGCGGGCGTCGAAGAGAGGGCTGAGCAGCTCCATGACCTCGGGGGTGTACGCGTTCGTGGAGCTGCCGCTGCGGTGGACCTTGTAGCGGCGGTGGGTGGCGTTCGACTCCAGGTAGTCGGTGACGATGGCCTCGGGCTCGACGCCGAGGGCGAGCAGCGTCACGGCTATGGACAGGCCCGCGCGGTCCTTGCCGGCCGCGCAGTGCATGAGGGCGGGCACGCTGTCCTCGGCGAGCGCGTGCAGCACCTGGGAGTGCTCGGCCGTGCGGCTCTTGATGATCACGCGGTAGGAGTCGACCATCCGGCCCGCCGCCCTGCCGTCCGACAGGAGCGAGCGCAGCTGCTCGATGTCGCCGTCGCGGACCATCTTCCAGAACTCGGCGCCGTCCGCCGGGTCGGTGAGCGGCAGGTTCACGTTCCGCACACCCGGCAGCTCGACGTCCGGACCTTCCAGCTGCTGGTCGGCCGCGTTGCGGAAGTCGAAGATCGTGTGCAGGTCGAGGGAGGTCAGGAACGCGGCGTCGTCGTCGGTCGCGTGCGCCAGATGACCGCTGCGGAACAGCACCCCGTGCCGAACCCGCCGTCCGTCGACCGTCGGCAGTCCGCCCACATCGCGGAAGTTGCGCACACCGGTCAGCTCGGGCTCGGTCGACGGGATCTGCTGCGTCACGAAGGGCTCCTCGCATTCGGCCGTCGGCGCCGATCGTCGACGGGGCGCGCACTCGACGATACGACATCGATGCCCACGGCAATGAGTTGTCCACAGGCGTTTGCCTGCGAACCGCCGCGCCCCTGATGATGTTGGGGGCTGATCAGACCTGATCGCACCTGTTCGAATATGTGAGGGCTTGATGTTGGAAATCGGCGGAGACGGCCGCACCTGGCTTCTCTCGGGGCCCACCAGCAGCTACGCGCTGCGTCTCACCGAGGCCGATGAGCTGCTGCACCTGCACTGGGGCCCGCGCATCGCCCTCGTCGACGCCGAGGCGCTCGCCACCCTGCCGTTGCGGGGTTCCTCGGCCTTCGAGTCCCCGCTCGACGGGCACGAGGAGTACCCCGTCGAGGGCGGCAACCGCTTCGTACGGCCCGCTCTCTCCGTACGGACCGACGAGCGGCGCGGCACCGAGTGGACCTTCGCGGGGTACGAGGCCGAGGACGACGAGCTGCGGCTGCGGTTCGCCGACGACGGGCTCGGCATCACCCTGCACTACCGGATGCGCGACGACGTCGTCGAACGCCGGGTGACCCTCACCAACGAAGGGACGGCCGCGGTGGAGCTGCTGCGCGCCGACTCCGCGACCTGGACGCTGCCGCCGCGCGAGGGCTGGCGGCTCTCCCAGCTGCACGGGCGCTGGGCGGCCGAGTCCCGGCTCGTGCGCACCGACCTCACCTACGGTGAGAAGGTCATCGGCAGCCGGCGCGGGCACACCGGGCACCAGCACCTGCCATGGGTCGCGCTCGACACCGAGGCGACCGAGGAGAGCGGCGAGGTCTTCGGGTGCGCGCTCGGCTGGTCGGGCTCCTGGCGGATCGCCGTGGCCCAACTCCCCGACGCGGGCGTGCAGATCACCGGCGGCGCCGGATACGACGACTCGGGCCTGCTGCGGCTCGGCGCCGGGGAGACGTTCACCACCCCCGTCTTCGCGGGGCTGTGGAGCGACGGCGGGTACGGCGGGGCGAGCCGGGCCTGGCACGCGTACCAGCGCGCGTACGTCATCCCGGACGCGGACCAGGACCGGCCGGTGCTGTTCAACTCCTGGGAGGCCACCACTTTCGACATCTCCGAGGACCAGCAGCGGGCGCTGGCGCGGCGGGCCGCGGACATGGGCGTCGAGCTGTTCGTGGTCGACGACGGCTGGTTCGGGGCGCGCACGAGCGACCGGGCGGGGCTCGGTGACTGGACGCCCAACCCCGACCGCTTCCCGTCCGGGCTGGGGCCGCTCGCCGACGACGTGCACGCGCTCGGCATGCAGTTCGGCATCTGGGTCGAGCCCGAGATGGTCAACGCGGACAGCGACCTGTACCGGGCGCATCCCGACTGGGCGCAGTTCCAGCAGGGGCGCCGGCGGACCGAGATGCGTAACCAGCTCGTACTCAACCTCGCGCGCGAGGACGTTCAGGAGTACCTGTGGGAGCAACTCCACGGGCTGCTCTCCAGCGCGCCCATCGACTACGTGAAGTGGGACTTCAACCGCTGCTTCACGGACGCGGGCTGGCCCGGTGAGCCGTACCCGCAGAAGCTGTGGGTCGAGCACGTGCACGCCTTCTACGGTCTCCTCGACCGGCTGCGGGCCGCGCACCCGGGGGTCGCCTTCGAGTCCTGCTCGGGCGGTGGCGGCCGGATCGACCTGGGAGTCATGGCGCGTACGGACCAGGTGTGGACCTCCGACAACACGGACCCGCTCGACCGGCTCGCCATCCAGCACGGCTTCAGCCAGCTCCACCCGGCGCGGGTCATGGCGGCCTGGGTCACCGACAGCCCGAACACGCAGCTCAACGACCGGGTCAGCTCGCTGCGGTTCCGGTTCGTGAGCGCCATGGCCGGGGTGCTCGGCGTCGGCGGCGACCTCACCGAGTGGAGCGAGGAGGAGCTCGCCGAGGCCCGGGACTGGGTGCGGCTCTACAAGGAGATCCGGCCGGTCGTACAGCGCGGCGACCTCTACCGGCTCAGCCCGCCGGCCGGCGGGCTGAGCGCGGTGCAGTACGTCCTCGGCGACGAGGTCGTCGTCCTCGCCTGGCTCCAGGCCCAGCACTACGGAGAGCCGGTCGCCCCGCTCCGGCTGCGCGGCCTCGACCCGACGGAAGCGTACGAGTGCCGCGAAACGGGCGAAGTGCACCGAGGTGCGGTGCTGTTGCATCACGGGTTGCGGACGGGGCTGCGTGGTGACTTTGATGCGGCAGTTATCCGCCTGCGTCGCATCTGAGCGTTCTGCCCGAAATGGAGCCTGAATTCCAACTGGCCCTGGAATAAACCGCACTGAGTCGATGCCGGGTGACCAGGGTCATATTCGTGACCGTGCGTGGCCGCCATGCTCACGTAATTTGTGCGCGCTTTCAGGGTGGTTAGGAAAAGGTAAAGATCGCTCATTTACGGAGGGTGACCGTGAATAGGCGCATGGATCACAGAAGGAGACGCACAGGAAATCCCAATGGTTGTCCCGAGTGGCACAAGTCGCTTACGTTCTGCCTCAATCCGGACGGACGCCCAATCCTGCCGCCGACCGGAGCCGCAGACCGACCCTGAACGGCAGGAGCGGGGGACCCACAGGTATGACGCCTGTTCCGGTCTCCGGAACGGCTAGGGGTTAAGTCGTGCGCAAGCACGGCCGGGCATCTCCAGTCCGCACCCGACAGCTCACCTCGCAGGCGCCGGAGAGGAATTCGTCATGCCCGCGAAGGGTAAGCACCGCCGTCCGAAGTCCCAGCGTTTCACCCGCTCGATCGCCGTTGCCGGAACCGGCGGCGCCGCGCTCGCCCTTCCGCTGATCGGGGCCACCGGAGCCAATGCCGCCACTCCGGCGGCCGCGGTTTCCCAGAGCACGACCTCGGTTTCGCAGAAGGCCGCCACCGAGAAGTCGGCGACGCCCCGGAAGGCCGCGGAGAGCGCCGCCGAGAAGCCCGCCGCCACGAAGAAGGCGTCCACGCGGACCTATTCGGTGAGGGCCGGTGACTACCTCTCGAAGATCGCCGTGGAGCAGGACGTCAACGGCGGCTGGAAGAAGCTCTACTCGGACAACCGTGAGGCGATCGGCGCCGACCCGTCGCTGATCCACCCGGGCCTGAAGCTCACGCTCGGCGGCAAGGCCCCCTCCACTGGCGGTGGCGCGCCGACCGGGACCACCCGGTCGTCGAACACGTCGAGCGAGGCGAAGGCCGAGTCCAACGCCGGTTCCGAGGCCGAGGCCGAGTCCAAGGCCAAGTCCTCCTCGTCGGAGAAGGCCGAGGAGCCGACCTCCCCCACGTCGACCACTCAGACCGCCGACACCGTCGGCGCCTCGGGCTTCGGCCTCCCCCTTCAGGGAGCCACCGTGGGCACCGCCTACAAGACCGCGGGCAGCATGTGGTCCAGCGGTTACCACACCGGCGTCGACTTCGCGGCCCCGACCGGCACCAGCCTGAAGGCCGTCGGCGCGGGCGCCGTCGTCTCGGCGGGCTGGGGTGGCGCGTACGGCAATCAGGTCGTCATCAGGCTCGCCGACGGCTACTACGCCCAGTACGCCCACCTGTCCTCGATCTCCGTCTCGGCGGGCCAGTCCGTGTCCGCGGGCCAGCAGGTCGGCCTCTCCGGCGCGACCGGCAACGTCACCGGGCCGCACCTGCACTTCGAGATCCGTACGACCCCGGACTACGGCTCCGACCTCGACCCGCTGGCGTACCTGCGGTCGAAGGGCGTCACCATCTGACGTTCACCTCGCTCCGAAGGCCGGACCCCACGATCCCCGGGGTCCGGCCTTCGGCGTTTCCGCGTGGCCCCGAGGGGTGGAAGAGGGAAGGAGCGCGGACAAGTCCGGGCCGATCCTTGGGCAGAGCCCGTATGCGGCGCCACTGGCTGTGACGCATGTGCCGACAACCGAGCCGTTGCTCGTCGCGAACGAGCCGCACCGCGTCCGGATCGTCTCGGACGGCTCGACCGTCCAGTGGTGGAACAACGGACGGCTGGTCTTCGACCACGTGGACCAGGAGCCTTGCACGAGTGGGCACTTCGCCTTCCGGACGGTGTGGAGCCATTTCCGGATCACGGGCTTCCGGGTCTGGCGCAGTTGACGGCCGTATTCCAAGTTGGCCAAGACTTGACGAGTGGCCTATCTCACCGCGCGTCAACCCTTTCCTACGGTCGCGTAGCTCACACCCAAAGGTGAATCATGTTCCGATGTGGCAGACGATTCGAAGAATGACAGCAGATCAGTGATCGGGTCGTACGTGGCGGTGGGGGACAGCTTCACCGAGGGCGTCGGCGACCCCGGCCCCGACGGGGCGTTCGTCGGCTGGGCCGACCGGTTCGCGGTGCTCCTCGCCGACCGGCGGCCCGAGGGCGACTTCGACTACACCAACCTCGCCGTGCGCGGGAAACTGCTCGACCAAGTCGTCGAGGACCAACTCTCGAAAGCCAAGGAGCTCGCACCGGACCTGGTCTCCTTCTGCGCGGGCGGCAACGACATCATCCGGCCGGGCACCGACCCCGACGAGGTCGCCGAGCGCTTCGAACGCGCGGTCGCCGATCTCACCTCGTCCGTCGGCACCGTCATGGTGACCACCGGCTTCGACACCCGTGGCGTACCCGTGCTGAAGCATCTGCGCGGCAAGATCGCCACGTACAACCTGCATGTGCGCGCCATCGCCGACCGGTACGGCTGTCCCGTACTGGACCTGTGGTCGCTGAAGACCATCCAGGACCGGCGTGCCTGGGACGACGACCGGCTGCACCTGTCGCCCGAGGGGCACACACGCGTGGCGCTGCGGGCCGGCCAGCTGCTCGGCCTGGACGTCCCCGCCGACCCGGACCAGCCGTGGCCTCCGCTGCCGCCGCGCGGGACCCTGGAGGTCCGCCGCGACGACATCCACTGGGCGCGCGAGTACCTCGCGCCGTGGATCGGGCGGCGGCTGCGCGGGGAGTCCTCCGGGGACCGTGTGGTGGCGAAGGGACACCTGTCCCCGGACGACATCAAGACGAGGATCGGGGAAGCGGTCTGATCACCGCGGATGCGGTGAGGACCGGGTACTGCTCCGGTTCCGGCGACGCTGTGGGCGAAGCCGTTGCGAGGGAGTGTTCAGCCGGGGGAATGTGACGCTCTCCGCGAGAGGGCCACATTCGCCGGGGCCTGGCTGGCGAGCTGTGCGGCGGTAGGTTGTGCGCGCACTCATCAAGGTGCGGCATTCGCCCCGGTGTCGCCGGGCGGGGTGTGTCGCCGCTGCCGTCGGACGGGACCTGCGCACCGCATCGCCGCGCGCGAGGAGCCCGGCGGCGCCCTGCCTCCCCGGAGCGCCGCCTCAGCCCTTCGTGGCCGTTGCCGTCGCGGTCAACGCCTCGCGTTCCAGGCCCAGTTCCCGCGCGAGGGCCTCGTCGACCCACTCCAGGGCGCGTGACCGGGGGAGGGCGCCCTCGTATGCCGTCATCTGCACGGCGAGGCCGTCGAGGAGCGCGGTCAGGCGCAGGGCCGTGGCCGCGGGGTCGGCGCAGCGGAACTCGTCGGCGGCGGCGCCCTCCGCGATGACGTCGGTGATCGCGGCCTTCCACCGCCGGTCGAGGTCGCGTGTGACCTCCCGCAGGGCGGGCTCGCGCAGGGCCGCCGCCCAGCCCTCGATCCACAGCCGCCAGCCCTTGGCCTGCCCGGTCGGCGCGTACCAGCGCACGGCCGCCCGCAGCCGCTTGAGGGCCGACGTACGGCGACCGAGCAGCTTGCGCAGATGGGCGAGATCGTCCTCCGCCGCGTATGTGAACGCCTCGGCGACCAGCTTCTCCTTGGTCGAGAAGTGGTACAGCACCAGCGCGTTGCTCACGCCGAGCGACGAGGCCACGTCGGCGATCCGCACCGCCGCCACACCCCGCGCCTCGATCTGCTCGATGGCGGCCCGCAGCAACTCCTCACGCCGCTCCGCCACGCTCAACCGCACTCTGGCCACGTGACAACCCTAATGCGCTGCCGAAAAACGGCATGGCCGGCCGTCACCCGTACCGGCCGAACCGCTCGGCGATGACCGGCAGCCGGTCGGCGACGATCGCGTGCGCGGCGGCGCGCGGTGTCGTCCCGTCGGACTCCGCACGCGACAGCATCAGGTCGACGAGGGCGCGCATGGAGCGACGGGTGTATGCGAACGCCTCATCCGCGTCCGGGCCGATGTCGCCGAACAGGGTCCACCACCACCAGGCGTTGGTCCCGGAGTTGACGACGACGTCCGGCAGGACGGTGATCCCGCGCGCGTGTAGCTGTTCCTCCGCCTCCGGCAGGACGGGCATGTTGGCCGCCTCGGCGATCCAACGCGCCCTGATGTCCCGCTGGTTGCCGGTGTCGATCGCGTACGAGACCGCCGCGGGCACCAGCACCTCCGCGTCGGCGGACAGCCAGGCCTCGCCCGGCAGTTCGAGGTCGGCCGGGCGGAGCGCGGACCGGTCGACGGTGCCGTACGCGTCACGGGCGGCGAGCAGTGCCTCGACGTCCAGGCCGTCCGGGTTGGCGATCGTGCCCTTGATGTCGGCGACGGCCACGATCGTGAGCCCCGCGCGCGCGAGGAAGCGTGCCGTGGCCCCGCCCATGGTGCCCAGGCCCTGCACGGAGACCCGTGTTCCGGCGTACGGGACCCGGGCCCGGTCCAGGGCGGCGAGCACCGACTCGGCGACACCACGGCCGCCGGCCAGCTCGTCGAGCCCGATGCCGTCCACCTCGACCGCGAAGGCGTCCGCGAGCCGCCGCCGGGCCGCGGCCTCGTCGTCGAGCAGGGGGTACACGGCCTGGACCGGCGAGACGAGCCCCGCCTCGGCGGCGGCCCGGTCCAGCAGGTTCTGGCTGAGGCCGAGGTCCTCGCCGGTGGTCCAGAAGCTCTCGATGTACGGGCGCATCGCGCGCAGGTAGCGCACCAGCAGTCCGTACGCCTCCGGGTCCCGGGGGTCGCAGTCGATGCCGCCCTTGGCGCCGCCCAGGGGGATGTATCTGCCCCGGGGGTTGTAGTGCAGCGCCTCCTTCATGGTCATGCCCCGGGCGAGCCCGGTGACCTCCTCCAGGGTGCAGCCCGCCCGCATCCGCAGCCCGCCGCTGGCCACACCACGCACCAGGCGGTCGACGACGAGGTGGCCGCACCTGCCGGTGACGTGGTCGGTCCAGGTCAGGGCCAGCAAGGGGGCGGTCATCGAGGTCTCCTCAGGGAGATGTGAGCAGAGCCGTAACTGAATCGCGGGTCAGTATGGCATCGCTCTGGGGCCCCGCGGCCCCGTGTTGTCACAGGGGCGGACCATAATGGAATGCCTCATCGACTCCACCTGGAGGTGCCGTGTCCGGTTTCCGTTCCCCGAGCTCCGGGCTCCGCGCTCTGCGGCCCGCCTCCTTCGGCGCGGATCCGTCCGGCGCGCGTCTGGAGCGCATCCGCAGATCGCCGAACTTCGCAGGCGGTGTCTTCGTGAACCCGGAGGGCACGCGTGTCCGCCCCTCCGGCGGTTCCTCCCTGGAGATGGCGAAGGCGTTCTTCCGCAAGGAGGAGCGCACCCTGCGCGCACCGACCGGCCCGGTCCCGCTGCACGCCACGACCCTCGCCGACCTGGCCAAGCCCCCGGCGAGCCGGCTGCGGCTCACCTGGATGGGGCACTCCAGCGTGCTCGCCGAGATCGACGGGCACCGGGTGCTCTTCGACCCCGTCTGGGGCGAGCGCTGTTCGCCGTTCAACTTCGCCGGACCCAAGCGGCTGCACCCGGTCCCGGTGCCGCTGGCCGCGCTCGGCCCGGTCGACGTCGTCGTCATCTCGCACGACCACTACGACCACCTCGACCTGCCCACGATCAAGACCCTGGCCGGCTCGGACACCCTCTTCGCGGTGCCCCTCGGCGTCGGCGCCCACCTGGAACACTGGGGCGTGTCCGAGGACCGGATCCGGGAGCTCGACTGGAACGAGTCGACCCGGGTCGGCGGCCTCACCCTGACCGCCACACCCGCCCGGCACTTCTGCGGCCGGGGCCTGCGCAACCCCCAGCACACCCTGTGGGCCTCGTGGGCCGTCGCGGGCCAGGAGCACCGGATCTACCACAGCGGGGACACCGGCTACTTCAAGGGCTTCGCGGACATAGGCGCCGAGCACGGCCCGTTCGACGCCACGATGATCCAGATCGGCGCGTACAGCGAGTTCTGGCCCGACATCCATATGACGCCCGAGGAGGGCATGCGCGCCCACGTCGACCTCCAGGGCGGGCAGGCGGGCCACGGCCTGATGCTGCCGATCCACTGGGCCACGTTCAACCTGGCGCTGCACCCCTGGGCGGAGCCCGGCGAGGGCACGATCGCCGCCGCCCGCGCGGCCGGCTCGCGGATCGGCCTGCCCCGCCCCGGCGAGCCCTTCGAACCCACGGCCGAGACGGTCCCCGCCGAGCCCTGGTGGCGCGGTGTGGCCGAGGAGCCGAAGGGCGGTTGGCCCGTCGTCGAGGAGAGCGCCGGGGCCACGGCGGATGATCTCCGGAAGGAAGCTCCGGAAGACACCGGAGAGCCGGAAACGATCCCCGCAGGGTGAATTTCCGATCGAAATCGAGGGCCGAGGAGCATTTCGCTCCCCGGCCCTCTTCATTCATTTCCGGCAGCTTCTGGCCTCTTCTGACCAGCACTGATCGCAATCGGATTCTTGGGCGAACAGACGTTTGAGGATTATCGGCCTGTCGTACGAACCCTCATACCAGAGCGGGACGCTTTGTGGGGGAGTTTGTCAACTGCCCACCGCACATGATGCGTTGGCGACTACTGTGAGTGGCCGCCGGACGACGCAGGGCCGAATTCTTCGGCTCTCCCGACCGGCACGCGATGGCGCATGCCCGGGTCGCGCAGACGCGGGAGCCCCCACGCCCCCGACGGATCAGTACGAGGACACCGATGTCTCACCTTCGCGCACCGGCCGCACGCGCAGAACGCGCAGAACGCGCAGAACGCGCAGAACGCGCAGAACGCAGGGAACCGGCCGCACGCGCAGACCGCAGAGAAGGCGGGCGGCACGGGCGACCGGTCGCCCGTGCCGCCCCCTCGCCCGCCGAGAGCCCCATACGGTCGCAGCTGCTGCGCCTCGCGGTCCTGCCGCCCATCGCCGTGGCCCTCAGTGCCTGCGCGGCCGTGCTCTTCACCGTCCGCTCCACCGGAGCCCGACCCGGCCCCATCCTGTGGGCCGTGCTCGCGGGCGCCGTCGGCGTGGCCCTCGCGGGCATCGTGATCGCCGCCGTGGCGGCCAACCGCACCGCCCGGCAGGTACGCGACCGCCTCGACACCCTGCGCCGCAGCAGCGCCCGCGGCGAGGCCGACCTGCGGGCCCTCGTCGAGGCGCTCCGGCGCGGGGAGGGAGTTCCGGCCCGCACACCGCGCGCCAAGCCCGCCCCGGACGCCGATGACTTCGAGCTGCTCACCGCCGACCTCGCGCGCGCCCACGACAACGCCGTCGGCGCGGTCGTCCAGGCCTCGCAGCTGTCCAGCCACGCGGGCAACGAGCAGAAGGTCGAGGTCTTCGTCAACCTCGCGCGGCGCCTTCAGTCCCTCGTGCACCGGGAGATCTCGATCCTCGACGAGCTGGAGAACGAGATCGAGGACCCCGACCTGCTCAAGGGCCTCTTCCACGTCGACCACCTCGCCACCCGCATCCGCCGCCACGCCGAGAACCTCGCCGTCCTCGGCGGCGCCGTCTCCCGCCGCCAGTGGAGCAACCCCGTCTCCATGACCGAGGTGCTGCGCTCCGCGATCGCCGAGGTCGAGCAGTACTCGCGGGTCAAGCTGGTGCCGCCCATCGACGGCACCCTGCGCGGGCACGCCGTCGCCGACGTCATCCACCTGCTGGCCGAACTCGTCGAGAACGCCACGGTGTTCTCCGCCCCGCACACCCAGGTCCTGCTGCGCGCCAACCTCGTCACCTCCGGGCTCGCCGTAGAGGTCGAGGACCGCGGCCTCGGCATGCCCGTCGCCGAGCAGAACAAGATGAACGCCCTGCTCGCCGACCCCGACCAGGTGAACGTGGCGAGCCTGCTCCAGGACGGCCGCATCGGCCTGTTCGTGGTCTCGCAGCTCGCCCGGCGGCACGGCATCCACGTCCGGCTCCAGACCAATATCTACGGCGGCGTCCAGGCCGTACTCGTCGTGCCGCAGGGGCTGCTGGGCTCGGAGCCGGGCGCCCCCTCCGGGGATGTACCGCAGACGCGGCCGCAGCAGACGACCGGCGCACGGCAGCCGCCCGTGAGCCACCGTGCCCCGCAGCCCGCGCCGGCCGGTCAGGGCGCGGCGCACGCCGTACCCCGGCAGCAGGCCCCGGCCTCCGGCAGCGGCGGCCCGCTCCCCGTCCGCGGGACCCGCGAGGAGCGGCCCAACCCGGCGGACGCCCTGCCCGGCATCTGCCCCGACGACCGGCGGACCGTGGTGGAGAACGCCGCCATGCCGCCGACCCCGCGCACCGGCACGGTCCGGGGCACCATGGGCAAACCCCAACTGCCCCGGCGGCGCGCCCAGGAGCACATCGCACCCCAGCTCCGCGGCGGCCCCGCGTCCGTGCCCCGACCCGACCCCGACCAGCACGTCGGCCACGACCCGGGGCTGATGGCCGCCTTCCAGCGGGGCATCGGACTCGCCGAGGCCGCGGGCCCCAGGGACATGACGGCCTCCATGGGCGTATCCGCGATGGACGCGCCGCTGGACCTGTCGTCGGACCTGCCGTCGACGGCGACCCCCATAGCCGTACCGCCGTCCATGGAGGCGGCGCACATAGGCGACGCGTACACGACGCACTCGACGGCGTCCCGCGAAGCGCACGCGGCGCGCGAGACCGCGCCCGGACACGACCTCACCCCCCGGCACGACGGGAGCACCCCGACCGGATGATCACGCCCACCCCCTCCGCTCCCGCAGACCTTCGTACCCCAAGGAGTCGATCCACCATGGCGAGCGATGCGCCGACCGGCCATGTATCCGATCTCGACTGGCTGATGAGCGGCCTCGTGCAGCGCGTACCGCACACCACCAGCGCGGTGCTGCTGTCCTGCGACGGGCTCGTGAAGTCGGTCCACGGCCTCGACCCGGACAGCGCCGACCACATGGCGGCACTGGCCTCCGGCCTCTACTCCCTCGGACGCAGCGCGGGCGTCCGCTTCGGCGACGGCGGCGACGTACGCCAGGTCGTCGTCGAACTCGACTCGACACTGCTGTTCGTCTCGACCGCGGGCTCCGGCACCTGCCTGGCCGTGCTCGCCGGGCGCGAGGCGGACGCGGCGGTGCTCGGCTACGAGATGGCGATGCTGGTCAAGAGCGTCCGCCCCTACCTGATGACCGCCCCGAGGCAGGCCGCCGTCGAACCCTCGGCGATGAGGCCTTGAACGTGGCCGCGACCGGCGACGGTCCCCTGTTCGACGACGCGGCCGGTCGGCTGGTGCGCCCTTACACGGTCAGCAACGGCCGGACCAAGCCGACCGCCGCGCTCGATCTCCTGTCGCAGGTGATGGCCACCGGAGCCACCCCCCTCGGCTATCTCGGCCCCGAGCACGAGCAGGCACTCGAACTGTGCCGGGCCCCCATCTCGGTGGCCGAGATCGCCGCCCACCTCAGGCTGCCGGCGGCGGTCACCAAGGTGCTGCTGTCCGACCTGGTCGACTGCGGGGCCCTCACCACCAAACCCCCGACCTTCCACCACAACCCGACAGACCGGTCTCTTCTGGAGGCAGTGCTCGATGGACTACGACGACAGCTCTGACCCCTTTCCCACCGCGCTCAAAATCCTGGTGGCGGGCGGATTCGGAGTCGGCAAGACGACTTTCGTCGGCGCGGTGAGCGAGATCGCGCCGCTGAGCACGGAGGAGCTTCTCACCACGGTCAGCGCCGCGACCGACAACCTCGACGGCATCGAGAACAAGGTCGAGACGACCGTGGCGATGGACTTCGGCCGCATCACCCTCGACCAGGAACACGTGCTCTATCTGTTCGGCACCCCCGGGCAGCAGCGGTTCTGGTTCATGTGGGACGAGCTTTCCGAGGGCGCGCTCGGCGCCGTCATCCTCGCCGACACCCGCCGTCTGGAGGACTGCTTCGCGGCCGTCGACTTCTTCGAGCAGCGCGGCCTCGCCTTCATCGTCGCGATCAACGAGTTCGACGGTTCCTACCGCTACGACCCCGAGGAGGTGCGCGCGGCCATCGACCTGGACCCCGCGATCCCGGTCGTGCGCTGCGACGCCCGGATCTCCAGCTCCGGCGTACAGACCCTGCTCACCCTCGTACGGCACCTCCTCGCGCACACCCCCGCGCACGCCCCGAGCCACGGAGCCCACACATGACGTACGACATGAGCCGCGGAGCCCGGCCATGACCTACGACCCCCCGCGCCCGGCCGGCCGGCTGCTGCTGACCCCCGAGGACAAGGACGCCCCCGCGCGCGTGCGCCGGCTGCGCCGACTCGGCCTCGGTGAACACGCCGAACCGGCCTTCGACGCCTTCGCGGCCAGGCTCGCGGAGGTCGCCTCGGCACCGTACGCGATGGTCAACTTCATCGACGAGAACCGGCAGTTCTTCGCGGGGCTGCACACACGTGAGCGGGCCCGCTGGGGCGGTGGGGAGACCGCCGTGTTCGGGGCGGACCGCTATCTGGCCCGTGATCACGGCTTCTGCCCCCATGTGGTCGTCCGGCGCAAGGCCCTGGTACTCGAAGACGTCTCCGAATACCCGCGCTTCGCCGGCAACCCCATCGTCGACGACTACGGCATCCGCTCCTACCTGGGCGCCCCGCTCCTCGACCGCACGGGCATCGCCCTCGGTACCGTCGGCGTCGTCGACGTGGAGCCGCGCCCGTGGGGGAGGGCCGGCCTGGAGACCATCAAGGCGATGGCGGCGGAGCTGGGGGAGCAGATCGGGCGGCGGGAGGACGGGGGGTATGCGGGTATCTGACGGGTACGGGTGCACGGGTATCTGACGGCTCGTCAACAGCCGTGTGTCTCCCGCTCATACGACTGCTGTATGACTGCTCGTACGCCTGCTTACACGCCTGCTCATACGCCTGCTCACACAACGACGGTGTCCCCTTCGGGGAACGTGATCCGCACCTCCTCGCCGGCCACCTCGCACCGCACCGACTCACGCAACGCCTGCGGATGCACGGTGTCCCGGGTCAGCGCCAGCAGCGTGACGAAGACACCGCCGCCGCCCGGCGGACCGGCGGCGCACCGCAGATACGGTGTCGCCGAGTGCGGGCCGAAGGCGTTGGCCTCGGCCTCGCGTGCGATGCCCGTGTCCGTGTCCCAGCCGTACAGGGCGACGACGGCACTGGTCAGCCCCTGCGGGGTCCGGGCGAGTGCCCAGCCGGTACCACGCTCGGCCGAGGGCCGGGCCTGCGCCGCGACCGCGTAGCCGCCCTCCCGGACCGCCGCCCCGGCCGGGGGCCGCAGCCGGTGCACCCGGATCTCCCACGGCCCGCGCAGCACGCTCGTCGTCTCCACCGGGAACTCCTCGTCGCTGCCTGGGAGTCGAGCCTCGTACTGGGACACCGCGACCTGCCCGGCGCAGCGCACCGGACGGATGCGGTGCCTGCGCGATGCGGCGCCGTCCGGTGTGAGGAGCGTCAACTGGCCGTCCACATTCCGCTTCTGGGCGTGCGAGCCCGCCTCCGGTGCCGTCGCCGTCGAATAGCCGAGCTTCACGAGATGCGGGTCCTCGTCGTCGGGGTCCCGCGGAGAGCTCCCGTGGTTGACCAGCCGGACGATGCCGTCGTGCCGTGTGCCGTGCAGCAGCCAGCCCGGTGCCGGGAGGGCGGTGTACTGGTCGGACTCCTCGACGGGCAGAGGCTGTTCGCGTTCCGTCCACGTCGGGTGGTCCGGAGGCAGCAGCAGCCCCAGGAACGCCGTGCTCGCCCAGTACGGCGAGGCGGGGCCCGAGGACGCCTCGGTCGAGGGCAGAAACGTTCCGTACCAGCCGAGCGGCAGCAGCCCCCGCTCGTCGGGCACCCCGCGCTCCACGAAGTGACGTACGGCACCGGAGGCGAGACGCCGGGCGAGGCCGGGCGCCAGCGGAGTGCAGCCCGCGAGGGCGCCCAGCCACACCGGCGCGGTAGCGGCGAACCGGTACGTCAGGGAGCGGCCGTGGTGCACGGGCGCGCCGTCCGCGCCGAAGAACTGCGGGTAGGACGCGAGGAACTGGGTGAGCCGCCCACGGTAGACCCGGGCCCGGCCGCCGTCGTCACGGCCCGCCATACGGGACCACAGCAGCGGGTACAGATGCAGGGCCCACGCGTTGTGGTAGTCGAACGCGCGGCCGCCGCCGTCGCTGTACCAGCCGTCGCCGACGTACCAGTCCTCGATGCGGTCGAGTCCGCTCTCGATGTCCTCTCGGCGGTGCGGCGCGCCGACCGAGGCCAGGAACTGTTCGGTGAGCACCTGGAACAGCCGCCGGTGGTCGTCCTCGGTACGGCGGCCCACGAAGCCCCACAGCCAGTCCACGATCCGCTCCTGGACCCCGGGCGCCAGCCGGTCCCAGATCCAGGGCCGCGTCTCGTGCAGCCCGATCGCGATCGCCGCCGCCTCGGCCATCTGCGGGGAGCGGTCGGTGAGTTCGGGCCAGGCCTCGTGGCTGTCCCGGTCCGTGCCCGTTGTCAGACCCCGCACGTAACGTTCGGTGAGACGTGGATCGATGGTGCCGCCGACCCGGCCGGCCCCCGCGATCCGGAAGGAGGCCAGCAGGAATGAGCGTGCGTAGCCTTCGAGGCCGTCCGCGACCACACCCGACGTCGAGCCGCGGCCGGGCAGACGGTACTGCGCGAAGCCGGGCGTCGCGTACGGGAAGAGCGCGGCCAGCAGCCGGTCGGCGAGCACCTCCCAATGAGCCCGGGTCCAGCCGGTGTACGGCGACAGGACTCGGTCGGCGGGCGGCAGGGCCATGTGCGGTGCGGGCAGCATGACGGGTTTCCGACTCCTTGGGGTGCGGGGACAGGTCGAAGGATGAATACGGGCAGGTCTGAAGGATGAATACGGTGAGCGGCCGTCATCCGATCAATGCGGAGCCGTTCAAGATCGTCGGTTTCCGGCCATGATGTGGGGGTGAGGGTGGGGATGAGGGTGTGAAGGAAAGCTGCGGCCGCGCTTAAGAAAACCTCGATGGACCCGGGGTGCCGTCGTACGGCAGATTCTCCTTCCGTCGGCACCGGGGCGCCGCAGCCGCTGACACAGCGCCCCCGCACGGATCGACTCGCCGTGCGCTGTCGCCACTTCACTCCCTGTCCCGGCGCGGGCCTCCTTCGGCATGCCCCGCTCCGGGACCTCACCCTCAGGAGCCGTAGCGTTGAAGGCGCTGGTCAAGGAGAAGGCGGAGCCCGGCCTGTGGCTCGCGGACGTCCCGGAGCCGGAGACCGGCCCCGGCGACGTACTGATCAAGGTCCTCAGAACCGGGATCTGCGGCACCGATCTGCACATCCACGGCTGGGACGGCTGGGCGCGGCAGGCGATCCGCACCCCGCTCGTGATCGGTCACGAATTCGTCGGCGAGGTCGTCGAGACCGGCCGCGATGTCACCGATATCAAGGCCGGCGACCGGGTCAGCGGTGAGGGCCACCTGGTGTGCGGCAAGTGCCGCAACTGCCTCGCCGGACGGCGCCACCTGTGCCGTGCCACGGTCGGCCTCGGCGTCGGCCGCGACGGAGCGTTCGCCGAGTACGTGGCCCTGCCCGCCGCCAACGTGTGGGTGCACCGCGTCCCCGTCGACCTCGACGTCGCCGCGATCTTCGACCCGTTCGGCAACGCGGTGCACACGGCCCTGTCGTTCCCGCTGGTCGGCGAGGACGTCCTCATCACCGGCGCCGGCCCGATCGGCCTGATGGCCGCCGCCGTGGCCCGGCACGCGGGCGCCCGCAACGTCGTCGTCACCGACGTCAGCGAGGAGCGCCTGGAGCTGGCCCGCAAGATCGGCGTGAGCCTGGCGCTGAACGTGTCGCGGACGTCCATCGCCGACGGTCAGCGCGTACTCGGCCTGCGCGAGGGCTTCGACATCGGCCTGGAGATGTCGGGCCGCCCCGAGGCGATGCGCGACATGATCGCCAACATGACCCACGGCGGCCGGATCGCCATGCTCGGCCTGCCCGCCCAGGAGTTCCCGGTCGACTGGGCCCGGATCGTCACCTCCATGATCACTATCAAGGGCATCTACGGCCGGGAGATGTTCGAGACGTGGTACGCGATGTCGGTGCTGCTGGAGGGCGGCCTCGACCTCGCACCGGTGATCACCGGACGCTATGGCCACCGCGACTTCGAGGCGGCGTTCGCGGACGCGGCGAGCGGGCGCGGCGGCAAGGTAATCCTGGACTGGACCCGATAAGGACTGATGATGTTCGACTCCGTGCGCGACGACCTGCGCGCCACCCTCGACGAGATCCGCGCCGCCGGCCTGCACAAGCCCGAGCGGGTCATCGGCACCCCGCAGTCCGCGACGGTGAACGTGACCGCGGGCGGCCGCCCCGGGGAGGTGCTCAACTTCTGCGCGAACAACTACCTCGGCCTCGCCGACCACCCCGAGGTGATCTCGGCCGCCCACGAGGCCCTGGACCGCTGGGGCTACGGCATGGCCTCGGTGCGGTTCATCTGCGGCACGCAGGAGGTGCACAAGGAGCTGGAGCGGCGGCTGTCGGCGTTCCTCGGCCAGGAGGACACGATCCTGTACTCCTCCTGCTTCGACGCGAACGGCGGTGTCTTCGAGACGCTGCTCGGCGCGGAGGACGCGGTCATCTCCGATGCGCTCAACCACGCCTCGATCATCGACGGCATCCGCCTGTCCAAGGCCCGCCGGTTCCGGTACGCCAACCGTGATCTGGCGGACCTGGAGCGGCAGTTGAAGGAGGCGTCCAGTGCGCGCAGGAAGCTGATCGTCACGGACGGCGTCTTCTCCATGGACGGCTATGTGGCTCCGCTCCGCGAGATCTGCGACCTCGCCGACCGCTACGACGCCATGGTCATGGTCGACGACTCGCACGCCGTCGGCTTCGTCGGCCCCGGCGGCCGCGGTACGCCTGAGCTGCACGGCGTCATGGACCGCGTCGACATCATCACGGGCACCCTCGGCAAGGCGCTCGGCGGCGCCTCCGGCGGTTACGTGGCCGCCCGCGCCGAGATCGTCGCCCTGCTGCGCCAGCGGTCACGGCCGTACCTCTTCTCGAACACGCTCGCCCCGGTGATCGCGGCCGCTTCCCTGAAGGTGCTCGATCTGCTGGAGGCGGCGGGCGACCTGCGCGAGCGGCTCGCCGAGAACACGGCCCTGTTCCGGCGCCGGATGACGGAGGAGGGCTTCGACCTCCTGCCCGGCGACCACGCCATCGTGCCCGTGATGATCGGCGACGCGGCGAAGGCGGGACGGATGGCCGAGCTGCTCCTGGAGCGCGGCGTGTACGTGGTCGGCTTCTCGTACCCGGTCGTGCCGCAGGGCCGGGCCCGCATCCGTGTGCAACTGTCCGCCGCACACTCGACGGACGACGTGAACCGCGCGGTGGACGCGTTCGTGGCGGCGCGGGCGGAGCTGGACGCCTGAGCAGGAGGAATCCGGCGATTTGAGAGAATCGATCTCATGATCGAAGCGCGGCGGCTCCACATCCTCCGTGCGGTGGCCGACCACCGCACGGTGACGGCGGCTGCCGCCGCGCTCTACCTCACGCCCTCGGCGGTCTCCCAGCAGCTGACCGCCCTGGAGCAGGAGACCGGTCACCGACTCGTCGAGCGCGGCGCGAAAGGCGTACGACTGACGCCCGCCGGCGAGATCCTGCTCGCCCACACCCACGCGGTCCTCGCCCAACTGGAGCGCGCCGAGGCCGAATTGGCGGCGTACAGCTCGGGCTCGGCCGGCACGGTCACCGTCGCCTCCTTCGCGACCGGGATCGGCCTGGTTGTGGCCCCGGCGCTGGCCCGCCTCGCCGGCACGGCCCCCGGTATCCGCGTCCGTGTCCAGGACGCCGAGGGCGACGCCAGTCTCCCCATGGTGCTGGACCGGCAGGTCGACATCGCGGTCGCCGTCGAGTATCGGGGCGCCCCCGACGCGGACGACCCGCGCCTCACGCACATCCCGCTGTACGCCGAGCCCTTCGACGCGGTCGTCCCGGTCACGCACCGGCTCGCCGACGCGGCCGAGGTCCCGCTCGCCGAGCTGGCCAAGGACCCGTGGATCGGCCCGTACCCCGGCAACCCCTGCCACGACGTGGTGGTCCTGGCCTGCGAGAACGCCGGGTTCCGGCCCCGCCTCGAACACTCCTCCGACGACTTCCGAGCGGTTGTCGCCCTGGCCTCGGCCGACGCGGGCGTCGCCCTCGTGCCCCGCTCCGCCCTGCGCGGCATGGACCTCACCGGCGTCGTCGTACGCCCTGTCGACAGCACCGCCCCCACGCGCCGGGTCTTCGCCGCCGTACGCCGTGGCGCGGAGGGCCATCCCCTGATCCATCCGGTGCTGGATGCGCTGGGTGAGGCGGCGGCGGTGGACTGAGGGGGCGGCGGTGGACTGAAGGGTCTCGACGGGTATCCCGAATCTGGGATATGGTCTCGAATATGGGAAGCGATCAAGATCCGTCGACCGGCGTGGACGCCCGCCTCGCCGCCCGCCTGGCCGAGCTGCGGGCCGAACACGGCTGGTCCCTGGGGGAGTTGGCGGAGCGGAGCGGGGTGAGCCGGTCGACCCTGTCCCGGGCCGAGCGCGTGGAGATCAGCCCCACGGCCGCGCTCCTCAACCGCCTCTGCCATGTGTACGGGCGCACGATGTCCCAGCTCCTCAGCGAGGTCGAGGCCGAACCCGTCACGGTCGTCCGCGCGGCCGACCAGGCCGTCTGGGAGGACAGGGCCTCCGGATTCGTACGGCGGTCCGTGTCGCCGCCGCATCCGGGGCTGCGCGGCGAACTGGTCGAGGGGCGGCTCGCCGCGGACGCAGACATCGCGTACGACCGGCCGCCCGTCCCCGGCCTCGAACAGCACATCTGGGTCCTCGACGGGACCCTCGACGTCACCGCCCAGGACGTGGAGCACCGGCTGACGGCCGGGGACTGCCTGCGACTGCGCGTCTGGGGCGCGACGCGGTTCCGCTGCCCCGGGCCTGAGGACGTGCGGTACGCGCTGGTGGTGGTGCTGCCATGACCGTGATCTCCCGGCTCGACGGAACCGAACTGCTCGCGCGCGCCGATGAGCTGGCCGACCTGCTGACCGACACCGTGCACGGCGGAGCCTCGATCGGCTTCCTCGCGCCCCTCGACCACGCGGCGGCCGTCGCCTGGTGGAAGGGGCGCGCGGCAGCCGTGTCCGCCGGTGAACTCGCCGTGTGGGTCGCGCGCGACGGAGACCGGGTGCTCGGAACCGTGAGCCTCGCCTTCCCCGACAAGCCCAACAGCCGCCACCGCGCCGAGCTGGTGAAGCTGATGGTCCACCGGGACGGCCGCGGGCAGGGCCTCGGCCGGACGCTCCTGACGACCGCCGAGCGCGCCGCCGCGGACGTGGGCGTCACCCTGCTCCACCTCGACACTGAGACGGACAGCCCGGCCGAGTCCCTCTACCGTTCCGCGGGTTGGACCTGGGTCGGGATGATCCCCGACTACGCGGCGAGCCCGGACGGGGTGTTGCGGCCGACGTCGCTCTACTACAAGCACGTGGGGGTGGCGGCTCCGGCCGCGGGTATTGCTGGGGCCGTGCCTCTGGCTGGGTGACGGTGGTGAGGGGCGGCGGAATTGGCCGGGCGATGCTCGGTGGTGGTGGGGGCGGCGGAGCTGAGCGGGCGATGCTCGGTGACGTGCGACTTTTCGGGGTAGATGACACCGCGGTGCTGGGCTGAGCTGGGCCCCTGGTTGAGCCTGTTCGCACTACTCGACACCGGAAGGTCGTTCTCTGTTGCCACCTGCGCCTGTTTTCGCGGGGCGGGCGGACCTCAACTCTTGACAGCCTGTGCGATCTGCAGGGCGGCCTGGGCGGGCGTGAGGTGCGTGGTGTCGACGACTTCGGCCTCGCCGTGTAGCCACGTGCGGGCCGCCTCGGCGTAGGGCTCGAGGTATTTGAGACGGAACGGGGAGGGGCCAAGAAGAGTGTCCCCCTCGATGCGCCCGCGGAGGGTGTCCTGGTCAGCGTGGAGGACGAAGTGCCGTACCGGAATGGCATGTTGGGCGAGGCCCGTGCTGATCTCGCGCCAGTACTGCTCGACCAGGACAGTCATGGGCATCACCAGAGTGCCGCCGGTGTAGTCGAGCACGCGGCGGGCGGTCTCGACTACGAGCGGCCGCCACGGCGGCCAGTGCTGGAAGTTGTCCGTCACGGGCAGCCCCGGCGTGATGTCCATGAGTGTCTCGCCGACCTTCTCGGCGTCGAACACCCGTGAATCCGGGATCAGCTGCTGCACGAGTGCACTGGTCGTCGTCTTGCCTGCGCCGTGGGTGCCGTTGAGCCATACGATCATGGGACCCGACGCTAGCGCTGTGCGGGCCGCGGGAACGGGCACAGCAGAAATCCGGTACGGCTTCGGCGTTTCTCAGGTGGTGTCAACCACCAAGATCAGGTGTCACCTATCTCGAAAAGTCGCATGACGGTGGGGCGGTGGCTCTGACCGGGCGATTGTCAGTGGCATTGGCTACGGTGCGTCTCATGCTGGATGCCGAACACGTACGCCGTATCGCCCTTTCCCTGCCGGACACGATGGAGAAGATCGCTTGGAGCATGCCCACGTTCCGGGTCTCCGGGAAGATGTTCGCCACGCTGCCCGAGGACGAGACGTCCATTGCCGTGCGCTGCCCAAAGGAGGAGCGCGACGAACTGGTCCTGGCCGAGCCCGGGAAGTTCTGGATCGCCGACCACGAGGCGGGCTTCGCCTGGGTACGGGTGCGGCTGGCGGCCTTGGAGGACGAGGCCGAACTCCGTGACGTTCTGGCCGACTCCTGGAGACAGGCCGCGCCGTCGCGGTTGCTGGAGGCGTACCCGGAACTGGGGGTTGCGGCGGCGGACTGAGGGGCGCGGAGGCGCGGGGGAGGGCGTGTGCCGGAGAGGCGGCGAGTGACGGGGCTCGGACTCAGGCGCACACGCCACCGGACAGGAACACGCCGATCCGCTCCCGCAGTGCCCCCGCGTCCAGCCCGTGCGCCGCCATGTGCTCCTCGACCCGCCCGTACCGTCGCAACTCCCGTCGCCCCACGCCGAGTCCGAGCACCCTGTGCGGCACATCGGCGAGCGCGTCGTTCGCGGCGGCCGTGGACGTGCCCGCCAGATATGGCTCGACGAGGACGACATCCGTGCCGGCCGCCTCTGTGGCGCGGCGCAGGGCGACGGCGTCGAAGGGCCGGACAGTGGTCGCGTACAGCACCGTGACGCCGAGGCCCTCCGTGGCCGCGAGCACACCGTCGAGCATCGGCCCGACGGCGACGACGACGCCGCGCCGCCCTTCCCGGACGGTGCGGAACCGTGCCCCGTCGACCGGGAGCCCTTGCACGTTCGACTGCACGGACAGCCGTACGTACACCTTGTCGTCGCCCGCGCCCACCGCACGCCGCAGCAGGGCCTCGGCCTCGTCGGGGTGCCCCGGAACGTGCACGGTCCAGCCGTCGAGCGTGTCGAGCAGGGCCACGTCACCGGGCGCCATGTGCGTGTAACCGCCGGCGGGCCAGTCGAAGGAGGCGGCCGCGCTGACCAGCACCGCGCCCGCGTCCTGGTGCCCGAGGTCCAGCTTGACCTGCTCGAACGGCCGCTCGACCAGAAAGCTCGCGAAGGTGTGCAGCACGGGCCGCATCCCGGTCAACGCCAGACCCGCGCCCGCCCCGACGAGCAGTTGCTCACGGATACCGACGTTGATGACCCGGTCCGGGTGCCTTCGCGCAGCCTCCGCGAAGCCGTCCCTGCCGATCTCGGCGAGGACGACCGCGACCCGGGGATCCTCGTCGAGCAGCCGGGAGATGGCGGGGGCGAAACGGTCGCGCATGGTGTCCATGGGGGCAGTTCCCTTCAGAGGCGTAGAGCGGATCAAGGGCGTACGGACTGGATCAGGGGCGTACGAGGGGAGGCGTAGGACGTACGAGGCCATCAGGCGTACTTGGACTCGACGCGGGCGACGACCACGCGGGGCCGACCCGGATGAGGTGCGACGAAGGCGGCGTGCAGCGCCTCGTGATCACGGCCGTCGACCGTCTCCGCCGACCACCCCGCCGCCTCGAACCGCGCGGCGATACCGCCCGGCCGGGCGTGGCTGGCGGAGGAATTGTCGACCACGACGGTGTGCAGCCGGTCGAGGCCAACGGCACCGGCGTACGCGATCGCCTCGTGATTGCTGCCCTCGTCCAGCTCGGCGTCCCCGACCAGCACCCACACCGCCGGATCGTCCAGCCCCTGGGCCCGCAGCCCCAGCGCCGTGCCCACCGCGATCGGCAGCCCGTGCCCCAGCGACCCGCTGCCGATCTCGGCGCCCGGCACCAGCACACGATCCGGATGGTGGCCCAGGGGCGAGTCGTACGACCCGAAGCCCGCCAGCCAGTCCACGGGCACGAACCCCTTCGCGGCGAGCACCGCGTAGTACGCCATCGGCCCGTGCCCCTTGGACAACAGGAACCGGTCCCGCTCCGGATCCTCCATCCGCTCGGGCCCGACCTGCAGCACCCGGTCGTAGAGCACCCACAGGACGTCCAACGTGGATGTAGCGGCGGGCCCGTGCTTCTCGTCGCCCGTCATCCGGGCCATGAGCCGGGGCAGGTCCCTGTATCCGTATCCCTGTCCGCGTTCGAGTACGCGTTCGAGTGTGCGTCCGTGTTCGCGTGCGTGATCCGCTGTGATCGACATGTCCCTGATCGTGCAACCTCAATCAAGCTTGAGGTCAAGCGTCGCTCCTGGGCACCCGCCACCCCCGAATAAACGAGTGCGCGATCACCGGCCCGAGTGCGGTATTGTTTCCGTGCACGTTCGGCCAGGGGAAACCCCAGGTCAGACGGGCATCGGGACGTGGCGCAGCTTGGTAGCGCACTTGACTGGGGGTCAAGGGGTCGCAGGTTCAAATCCTGTCGTCCCGACGGTGCGAAGGGTCTTCGCAGGCGAGAGCCTGTGAGGGCCCTTTGTCGTGTAGGTCGCATTCGGGCTTCGGGGTTGAGCATGCCGCTCATCAGCCCCTTGTACTTGTTCAGCGCGGCGACGCCGACCGCGTCTCGACCATCCACGCCTGGAACGCCTCCACATGCGGAGATGCCGCGCCGCTACCGAGTACGGGATGTCGTCCGCGGGGCCTCCCCGCTGTCGTTGACGCCCGTGGAGGTGCCCCGCGTGGTGGTGCGGGTGCCGCAGCACCACGCGGGGCCGGTCGCCGGAGCCGTGACGGCTCCGGCGGGTCCGCTGCCTCAGCCGATGGAGAAGTCGCTGAAGTTCGCCGTACCGGGTGTTCCCGCGTGTGCCGTGAAGAACATTCCCGCGTCCTGGGTGCTGTCCGCTCCGGTCGGTGTCGCGGTGCCGACGGTGGTCCATGTGGTGCCGTCGGCGGAGTAGGAGCCGGTGACCGACGTGCCGTTCCTGACCAGGCGGAGCCAGACCGGGGCGACGGCGGCGCTGCCGGTCCTGGCGGTGTAGCGGTCGACGTAGCCGTCACTGTCGGAGTCCCACTGCAGGGCGACACCGTTGCCGGGGGTGACGGCGAGGACGGCGTACCCGGTGGAGGAGCCGGTGCCGGTGATGTCGTTACGCAGCATCAGACCGGCCTTGGCCCAGCCGTTGGTGTTGTCCTGGCTGTCGACGCGGACCGTGACGGTCGAGGACTGTCCCACGGCGTCCGGCTGGTAGGCGGCGGAGTACTCGTCGTCGTGTGCCACGCCGCTGGCCCACACGTCGATGCCCGCGTTGGTCAGGGAGGTCACCCCTTGGCGCTGGCCCACCGCGGCCGGAATGGAACTGTAGGCATTGTGGGGCGAGGTGACGATCTGCAGGTTGCTGAAGGTCGCGCTGCCGGCGGTTGAGCTGTGGGCGGTGTGGATGACACCGGCGTCCTGGGTGGCTGCCATGGACGGCAGGGTCACCGTGGAGCCGATCTTGGTGAAGGTGGATCCGTCGGTCGAGTAGTGGGCGGACACCTGGGTGGCGGTGCGGCTGAGCCGAACCCAGACCGGCGCCTTGACCGTGGAGGCCGTGGACGTGAACTTGTCGAGGTAGCCGTCGGCGTCGGAGTCCCACTGGAAGCTGACGCCTCGGCCAGGGGTCGCCGCCACGACCGCGTATCCGGGGGAGGAGCCGTCATCGGTGAGGCTGTTGCGCAGGACGACACCGGCCTTGGCCCAGTCGTCGGTGCTGTCGATGTGGTCGACCCGGGCGGTCACCGAGGTGCCGTTGACGGCGGCGTCCGCCTGGTAGACGGTGCCGTAGGCGTCGTCGAGCTGTCCGCCGGCGCCCCAGATGTCCGCGCCCGCGTCGGTGATGGTGAGGTGGCTGCCGCTCTGGCCGATGCGGGCGGGGGTGGAGGAGTGGGTGCTGTAGGGGGAGGTGACGGCGTCGGTGGTCAGGGGCCGGTAGCGGGGCTGGATGCCGGCGTTGTCCATGACCGTTCGTGCGCCGGACGGCCAGTTGCCGTCGGTGACGACGACGGTGCCGGTCACCACGTTGCCACGGGTGCCGTTGGTGATGTTGGTGTTGCTGTTGGTCGTCCAGTTGTCGGTCAGGGTCTGGGCACCGGTGTTGTTGGTCGACGAGGCGTTCCCGTTGGCCCACCGGCCGATGTTGCGGAAAACGTTGTTGGTGTCGGTGAAGTCCCTGGATCCCTCGTCGTGGTAGAAGCCGAACCAGTTGTTGCTGGTCTGGCAGTAGTTGCGTTCGAAGGTGCTCCCGGGCGAGGCCGACAGGGTGTACATGCAGCCGCCGTCGGTCATCTCCCGCATGACGTCGTGGATGTAGTTGTCCGTGACGTGGTTGTTCCTGGCGGTGGTCGCGGTCTCGTAGACGGGCTGATAGTTGTACAGGCCCCGGTTGGCGTACTCCTGGCTGCCGCCGACGTCGTTGGCGCCCCAGCCGTAGCCGATGGCGATGCCGGAGTAGGGCAGGTTGTACACCTCGTTGTGCGCGATGGTGGCGCCGTTCACGTAGGTGGCCAGAATGGCCGACATGTCGCGGTAGTCGAGCGCCACGTCGTGGATGAGGTTGTTGCTCAGCGTGATGTCGCGGTTGGTCATCCGGGTGTCGCCTGGGTGGTGTGCGTCGGCCTGGACGCCGCCGACGGCGATGCCGCCGCCCGCGTTCTGGGTGAAGACGTTGCCGGTCGCCGTGATGGTGTCGGCGCCGAGTCCGACGCCGGTGGCGTGCGCGTTGGCGTCGTTGCCGATGCCGAGGCCGTTCTGCCCGAGCTGGGTGAACCGGTTGCCGGTGAAGGTGATGTGGTCGGCGGCCGAGACCTGGACGGCGGAGGGCATCTGGTGCCAGTGGGGGCGCGTCGCCTCGAAGAGCCGGCAGCCCTCCTGGCATGAGGTCAGCGCGTCCGAGGGGCGCTCCCAGGTGCCGGAGATGTACGCGCCGGTCTGCTGGTTGGTGTAGCCGTGGCTGTTGGGGCCGAGCCAGCTGGTGCCCGAGAACTGCAGCCCGGAGAAGGCGATGTGGCTGGCGGGGGAGGAATAGGTGCCCCCGACGCTGATGAGTGACTGCAGCTTCGGGACCTCGACGTCCGCGGTCGTCACGTCCTGTCCCGAACGCGGCTTGTAGTACAGGGTGCCGGTGCCGTTGTCGAGATACCACTCGCCGGCCGTGTCGATGAACTCATAGGCGTTCTCGATGGAGAACGAACCGGCGTGGAAGGGCCTGGTCAGGGTGTCCCAGCCGAAGGTGTTGTTGTCCCAGGCGGGCTGGTCCATGGTGATGGTGCCGTTGCTGATGCCGGACACCGGGGAGTAGCGGTCGGTGAAGGAATTTACCCCGTGGATCTCCGTACGGCCCGGGTCGGCCAGGGCGTTGAGGTGGTTCAGTGAGCTGCTGGTGAAGGTGTAGCCGGTGGTGGTCGCAGTGAGGTCGGAACGGTTGATCGCGGAGCGGGCCCTGGTCGCCTGGACGCCGTCGACGTACAGCTGCCGGGTGTCGAAGCCGGTGCCGACGTCGGCCTTCCAGATGTTCTTTCCCGAGTCGTGCACGGTCCAGCCGGTGGCCTGCACGGCTCCGGTGAGGACGGGGCGGGCGCCGAGTGCGGCCTTCCAGGTCACCGTGTGGCCGCCGGTGCCGGAGTCCGCGGAGGTGAAGGTGAGCGGCTGTGTCAGCCGGTAGGTGCCGTCGGCGAGTTCGACGGTGATGTCGTCCGTCATGGCGTCGTTGAGCGCCCGGACTTCGGTCTTGGCCTGGGTGAGGGAGCAGGGCTGGGTGGCGGAGCAGGTGGTGCCGGTGCCGCCCGGAGCCGCGTAGAGCGTTGTTGTGGCTGCGAACGCGGGGCCGGCCTGGGTGAGGACGGCCGCGGCCGAGGCGGTGAGGACCGTGACCGCGGCCAGACCTGATCTGAGTCGGTCAGGTATTGCGGGACGCATACGTGTTGATCGCACCTGAGACCTTCCGGTTGATGCAGAGGACCTGTGGGTGTCCCTGGCCAGGGATGGGGAGCCCGGCGGTGCGGGCGGGAGGTGAAACAGCGATGTAACGTTAGTCGTCATACGTATGTCGTCAATAGGTGTGACCGTCACTGTGCGGCAAACCCGAGCGGAGACGCGGGCGCCCCCGGCCTGTCGGCGCGGGGGCGGGGCGGTGGGCCGTGCTCAGGAGGCGGCAGGGCTCGGGTTCGGTGAGCGGCGGCGGCGCCAGGCCCCTTCGATGTGAGCCGCCATGGCCTGCGCGGCCCCTTGGGGGTCGCGTGCCAGGAGCAGCTCGGCCACCTGCCGGTGCTCCGCGTTGGCCTGCTCGCAGGCGTGGATGTCGGGAGTGCCGGTGTACAGGTAGGTGGTGCGGGCCTGGCCGTGGACGGTGCGGATGATGGAACGGCCGAGCCGGTTCCGGGACGCCTGCATGATCCGGTCGTGGAAGGCCACGTCGGTCTCGATGAAACGGGCGGGAGCGGCGGTCTCCTCGTCGAGCCGGCTGAGCAACCGCTCGATGGCCCGTATGTCGTCGTCGGTGGCGACCTCGGCGGCCTGGGCGGTCATCTGGGCCTCCAGCGCCGACCGGATCCCGACGAGCTGGTCCAGGACGACGAGTTCGTCGTCGTGCTGGACGGTCGCGGCGAGGACGACGGGGTCCAGGAGGTTCCACTCCTCGGGCGGGGTGACGGTCGTGCCGGAGCCCTGCCGGGCCAGTACCAGCCCCTTGGCCTCCAGGGACTTGACCGCCTCGCGGACGGTGATGCGGCTGACGCCGAACGTCTCGCACAGCTCGGGTTCGACCGGGAGGGTCGAGCCCGGCTGGATGGCACCCGACACGATGGTGTCGACGAGGGATTCCACGACGGCGTGGGCCAGTCGGGCGGGGCGTTTGGGCCAGGGTTTGAGGACCGCCGGGTTCCCGGCACCGCCGCTGCCGTTCTTGGCCATGTGGCATCCCCCTCGTTGGTGTGGACGGCTCTTGAGTCTACTGCGCTGGAAGCCTTGACAGCATTCGTATGACGACTTACGTTACACCAAAATTTCGCAGCAGTAACTGCCGCCGCAAGGGGTGT
Organism: Streptomyces sp. NPDC002845; assembly: GCF_053591955.1. Classification (NCBI taxonomy): domain Bacteria; kingdom Bacillati; phylum Actinomycetota; class Actinomycetes; order Kitasatosporales; family Streptomycetaceae; genus Streptomyces; species Streptomyces sp. NPDC002845. The sequence goes on from NZ_JBSFUU010000025.1 coordinate 111,366, forward strand.
AACGCCGTGCGCATTACCGAAGTCGAGAGCTATCCGGTCCGGGTGCCGGCAGTCAGTCCGCCGTTCGTCTGGCGGGACGGGCTGCTGGGCAGCCCGCCGGAGGGCGAGGCGGCGGTGCTGCGCATCTGCACGGACGAAGGGGCCGAGGGGGTGGCGATGGCACCCCGCCGGGGCAGCGCCGTCATCCTGGCGGACCTGCTGGACCGCGTCCTGCGCAAGGAACTCGTGGGCCAGGACCCGCTGCAGCGGGAATGGCTCTGGCATCGCATGTGGGAACTGGACCGCACCGAGGAACTGCCGCTCTACCTGCTCGGTCTGGTCGACATCGCGCTGTGGGACCTGGCCGGGCGACTGGCCGACCGGCCCACCTGGCAGATGCTCGGCGGTTACCGCACCGCCATCCCCGCCTACGCCTCCACCGTCACCTACTCGTCGGTCGAGGAGTACCTGGACGTCGCCGACCAGGCCCTGGAACTCGGATATCCCGCCATCAAGCTCCACGCCTGGGGCGACGCCCGCCGCGACGCCCGGCTTTCGGCGGCCCTGCGGGAACACGTGGGGGACGAGATCCCGCTGATGTTCGACGCGTCGGCCGGATTCGACCTCCCCGACGCCATCTACCTAGGGCACGCTCTCTCCGACGCCGGTTACCTCTGGTACGAGGAGCCGATCCGGGAGTTCAGCATCACCGCGTACAAGCGCCTCGCCGACGCGGTGGCAGTGCCCCTCCTGGTGGCCGAGACCTCCGACGGGGTCCACATGAACTCGGCCGACTTCATCCAGGCCGGCGCCGCCACCTTCGGGGTCCGCGCCTCCACCCAGCTGCGCGGCGGCTTCACGGGCGCCATGCGCACTGCCCACCTCGCCGACGCCTACCGGCTGCGCGCCGAGGTGCACGGGCCGGAGATCCCCAACCGGCACCTGTGCATGGCCATCTCGAACACCACGTACTACGAGTCCCTGGTCATGGGCAACCCCATCAGCCGCGAAAGCGGCATCGACGACCACGGCCTGGTGCACGCCCCGAGCGGACCGGGCGTCGCCCTGCCCGCGGGACTCGATTACCCTCCGGCCCTTCAGCGGTTTGTCGACAAGGAGACTGTCACCCCGCCGAGGGCCTGATCCCCGCGTCTCACCAGTCCGACCCCGACCCTTCCGCACCTCCGGCACCCGGCGCTTGCGCCGCCGCCTCGCAGACATACCGCAGACATGAGGTCAGCCATGAACAACGATGCTCTCGCCACCTCCCGCCGCCAGTTCAGACGCGGGGCCGTCGCAGCCCTGGGCGCCGTCTCCCTGCTCGCCCTCGCCGCCTGCGGCAGCGCGGACCCCGCACCTACGGAGAGTTCCTCCCCCGCGGCCTTCAAGCCCGTCGCACAGGAGGAAGGCAGTGAGATCACGGTGTGGGCGGACGCCACCCGCGTCCCCGGCGTGGAGGCGTACCAGAAGGCTCACCCGGACGTGAAGATCAAGATCGTCACGTACAGCGGGAACGCCAACGGCGCCACCGATCTGCAGACCAAGATCCGGCTGTTCGACCGGACCGGCAGTGGCTGGCCCGACGTCGCCTTCACCGCCAACGTCAACGACGCCAGCTGGGCGTCCCAGGGCAAGACCCCGTATGCCGCGCCCCTCAACCAGGACCTGATACCCGAGTCCACGCTGAGCGGCTTCGCGGACGGCGCGCTGGACCCCTGCACCTTCAACGGCAACACGTACTGCCTGCGCAACGACCTGGCCCAGAACGTGCTCTGGTACAACAAGAAGCTCATGGACAAGTTCGGGTACTCCGTTCCGACCACCTGGGAGGAGTACCAGGCCCTCGGTGAGAAGGTCGCCGAGGAGCATCCCGGTCACCTGGTCGGCACCGCCGGGGACGCCTGGGCCCCCGAGGTGTACTTCTGGGCGAGCCAGTGCCCTGCCAGCACCGCGACCGACGCCAAGAAGGTCAAGGTGGACCTGCGGGACCCCAAGTGCACCCGCATGGCCGAGCTGCTCGACACTCTGATCGCCAAGAGTTCGGTGTCCAAGGACACCGTCTTCAGCGCCGGCTTCATCAAGAACCAGGCCAGCAAGGTGCTCATGCTCCCCGGACCCTCCTGGTACGGGCAGGTGCTGTTCAACTCCACCTTCAAGATCCCCAAGGGCCAGATCGCCGCGGCCGCACCGCTGAAGTTCGAGGGCGACACCAAGAACTACACCGGCAACGTCGGCGGCGGGCTGTGGTTCACCTCCTCCCACAGCAAGAACCTCAAGGCGGCCACCGACCTGGTCACCTGGATGACGACCTCCAACGCCTACCAGGGCACCGCGGGCACCTACCCGGCGTACAAGAAGGCCGCGGTCACCTGGCTGGCCAACCAGAAGCAGACCGGCTACTTCGCCGAGGACGTCAGCCCCGTCTTCCAGGAAGCCGCGGAACTCATCTGGCCCGGCTGGTCCGCCACCCAGTACAGCCAGGAAGCGATCTACTCCTCCACCGTGGTCCCCGCCCTGAACTCGGGCAAGACCCTCACCGACACCCTGGACCCCTGGCAGACGGCCATCACCAACAAGGCCGAGTCCCTCGGATACACCGTCAACTAGCGAAGCGGACCGATGACCACCCACCTCGCGACGGAGCGGAGCGGCCGCCGACGCGGCCGCTCCGCCCGCAACCCGGCCGGACGCGCCGGCTACGTCTTCGTCTCCGGCTACGTCCTGCTCCTGCTCGCCTTCGGCGTCCTGCCCGCCTGCTACGCGGTATGGCTGGCACTGTCCAACTCCCGCGGCCAGCTCGTTGGGATCGGCAACTTCACCCGGACGTTCACCGACTACCGCTTCGCACCGGCCTTCCTCCACATCGGCCTGTACCTGCTGGTATGGCTGGGCGCCCTGATGATCCTGGTCGTCCTGCTCTCCCTGATGCTGCACGGCCGCATGCGCAAGACCTCCTCCACCCTGCGGTTCCTGTTCTACCTGCCGGGGGCCCTCGCCGGGGTGGCGAGCGTACTGCTCTGGCTGATCCTGCTCGACCCGGCGGCCAGCCCCGTCGGCCGACTGCTGAACTCCTTCGGCTGGCACACCCTCGCCCAGGTCAACGCCCCCGGCCACCTGCCGGTGCTCTTCACGGTCATCGCCTTCTGGACCGGGGCCGGCGGCTGGATCGTGGTCATGTACGGGGCGCTGAACAACATCCCGGACGAAATCCTGGAAGCCGCCCGCATCGACGGTGCCAGCACGCTCCAGATCGCCCTGCGCATCCAGATCCCCATGGTCAGCAAGTGGATCGCGTACATGCTGATCCTGGCCTTCGCCGCCGGCACCCAGCTCTTCGTCGAGCCGCAACTGGTCTCCCTCGCCAGCTGGGGCATGATCCCCGACAGCTGGTCACCCAACCAGCTGTCCTACCAGTACGCGTTCCAGGCAGGCGACTTCCACGGCGCGGCCGCGATCTCCGTCGACCTGCTCGTCCTGGGCCTCGCCTGCGCGGCGCTCGTCGTCTTCCGCACCGGCCTGTTCGACAGGGATGACAGATGACCACGCCTCCAACGACCACCGCCCACCGGGCCCCGCCGACCCACACCGCCGGTGCGAGCACCGGCCCGGGCAAGCCCGTGCGCCGGATGCGCCGCCGCCCGGGCTCGCTGGCCGCCCGACTGGCCTGGACCGTCGTCATGGGCCTGTTCCTGCTGTTCTTCTGTGTGCCGGTGGTGTGGCTCCTCCTCGCCCCGACCAAGAGCGACGGCCAGATCGTGCGGGACAACCCGTTCTCCTTCGGCTCCATCACCGCGGTCGCCGACACCTGGAACCACCTCTACGCCTTCCAGGACGGTGCCATCCTCACCTGGCTGCAGAACTCGGTGGTCTACGCCTTCGGCGCACTGGCCATCACCCTCGTGACGTCGATCCCCGCCGGGTACGCGCTGGCCCTCACCCAGTTCATCGGGCGACGGCTGCTGCTGACCATCACCATGCTCGTGATGCTCATGCCGACGGCCGCGATGGTGCTGCCCCTCTACCTGGAGATCAACGCCGTCCACCTGGACGGCACGATCTGGTCGGTGATCCTGCCCTTCTCCTTCTTCCCCTTCGGGGTCTACCTCACCTACATCTACTTCTCCTCCAACATCCCCTCCGACCTGCTGGCCGCCGCGCGGATCGACGGCTGCTCGGAGTGGCAGGTCTTCCGTCTCGTCGCGCTGCCGCTGGCCAAGCCCGTGATCGCCCTGGTCGGCTTCTTCAACTTCGTCGGCAACTGGAACAACTTCTTCCTGCCGTTCGTGATGCTGCCCGACAGCTCCGACTATCCGGCCCAGGTGGGGCTGAACAACCTCCTCGCCGCCTCGCCGCTGTTCAACACCTCCAGTGGCACCGGAAACCAGATCATGCGGCCCGAACTGGCCCTGGCCACCCTCGTCACCATCGTGCCGGTCCTGATCGTCTTCCTCTTCTCCCAGCGAGCCCTGGTGTCCGGCATGCTCGCCGGTGCGACCAAGGAGTGATGACATGGCAGCCCCCCTCCGCATCGCCTCGGTCATTCTCCTGCGCCCGGACAAGGCCGAGGAGTACCTCAGACTGCACCGCGCCGTCCCACCCCCCGTGCTCGCCGCACTGCGCAGAGCACACATCACCAACTACTCGATCTTCCTCCGGGACGGGACCCTGTTCGCGTACTACGAGTACACAGGCGAGGACTACGCCTCGGACATGGCCGCCGTCGCCGCGGACCCCGACACCCAGCAGTGGTGGACCCTCACCGACCCCTGCCAGCTCCCCCTGCCCAGCGCCGCCGAAGGCGAACGCTGGACCGACGCCGAAGAGATCTTCCACCTCGATTGAGGAGCACGGCAGAAGCCCGGGCCACCGAACGGACCCATCTGGACACCCCTTGGGCCTCCGCCTCCTCCACGCAGCCGACGACCCCGCCGCCGAGCACGCCGCACCTCAAGGCCCGGCAGCCGCACGGCAGGCTCGTCACCGCGGAGGAGGTCGCTGCCGCCATCGCACACCTGGCCAGTCCGTCGGCGGGCTCGACCACCGGCACCGCCCTGTCCGTCGACGGCGGCATGGCGGGCCTGCGCCCCACCCCGGGCCGACCCGAGCCACCGGCCGCGCCGAGCGCCGTCGCTGACGAGCGAGGGCCGATGGCGCACTCGCTGTCCACCCCGCCGGAACCCACCCACGAGAGGCAACCCCACCCATGCGCACGACCACCCTGGGGCGCGCCACCGCCGTCACCGTCACGGAACTGGCCTTCGGAGCAGCCGCGATCGGCAACCTCTTCACCCCGGTCGGCGACGAAGACGCCGCAGCGGCAGTCCAAACGGCCTGGGACAGCGGCATCCGCACCTTCGACACCGCCCCCCACTATGGCCTGGGCCTCTCGGAGCGCCGACTGGGAGAGGTCCTGTCCACCAAACCCCGCGACCAGTTCACCGTTTCCACCAAGGTCGGGCGGCTCCTGCGCCCCACATCGCCGACAGGCGACGACAGCGCCAACGGATTCGCCGTCCCCGCCACCCACCGCCGCGTCTGGGACTTCAGCGCCCACGGCGTGCGCACCAGCATCGAGGAGAGCCTCGCCCGCCTCGGCCTGGACCGCGTCGACATCGTCCATCTCCACGACCCCGACGACCACGAGGACGAGGCGTTCAACAGCGCCTACCCGGAACTGGAACGGCTGCGTGCCGAAGGCATGGTCGGAGCCATCGGCGCCGGCATGAACCAGACCCGGATGCTCCAGCGCTTCGTCCGCGACACCGACGTGGACGTCGTCCTCCTGGCCGGCCGCTACAGCCTCCTCGACCACACCGGCCTGACCACCCTGCTCCCCGAGGCCGCCCGCAGGGGTGTCTCCGTCATCGTCGGCGGCGTCTTCAACTCCGGACTCCTCGCCGACCCGCGCCCCGGAGCGACCTTCGACTACCGGCCTGCCGACCGGACCCTCCTCGATCGCGCTCTCGCCATCAAGGCGGTCTGCGACCGGCACGGCACCCCGCTGCGCGCAGCGGCCCTCCAGTTCCCCCTCGGCCATCCCGCCGTCGCCGGCGTTCTGGTCGGCGCCCGCACCGCGGAAGAAGTCGAGGACGCGGCCCGCATGATCCACCACCCCGTCCCTACGGAACTCTGGCACACCCTGCGCAGCAACGGGATCCTCCCCGGGGACGCCCCGCTGCCCGCCACCCGGGAGCTGTGACGTGATGCAGATCGTCGATGCCCATCACCATGTCTGGGATCTGACCGTCCGTGATCAGGAGTGGACCAAGGAGGAGGCGCTGCGGCTGCTCCGCCGCTCGTTCCCCCTGTCCGAACTCCAGCCGCAGGCCCGCGCCGCGGGCGTCACCAGGACCGTGGTGGTGCAGACCGCCACCGTCGCCGAGGAAACCCCCGAACTCCTGGCCCTGTGCGCGGACAGCGACCTCGTCGCCGGTGTCGTCGGCTGGACGGACCTGACCGCCGTCGACATCGCCGACCGGCTCCACGCGCTCCAAGCGGGTCGCGGCGGCGCGCATCTCGTCGGTATCCGGCACCAGGTCCAGTCCGAACCCGACCCCGACTGGCTGCTGCGCCCCTCCGCGCAGCGCGGGCTGAAGGCGGTGCGGGACGCGGGCCTGGTCTACGACCTGGTCATCACCGCGCAGCAGCTGCCCGCGGCCACCCGGGCCGCCGAGGCCCTGCCCGGACTCACCTTCGTCCTCGACCACCTGGCCAAGCCCCCCATCGCCACCGGGCAGATCGAACCCTGGGCCCAGCATCTGAAAGAGCTGGCCCTGCTGCCCAACGTGGTCGCCAAACTCTCGGGACTGGTCACCGAGGCCGCATGGAGCGAGTGGACCCGCGGCGACCTGCGGCCCTTCGCGGATGTCGCCCTGGACGCCTTCGGCACCGACCGGCTGATGTTCGGCTCCGACTGGCCTGTGTGCACCCTGGCCGCCGACTACGATGTCGTGATCTCCACCGCCCGGGCCCTCACCAGCGAGCTCTCTGCCGACGAACGCGCCGCGTTGTTCGCCACGACAGCGACCCGCGTCTATCGTCCGGCACCCAGTCTCGGCAATCGGACCAGACGGTAGGGCACCGTGGCGTGCAGGCAACGGAGCCACGCAAGCAGCAGCCGGTCCTGGCGGACCACCTGCCCCAACGGGGCTCCGTCGCCCGCCGACAAACGATCACAGGGTCGCCAGAAGGCCGTCGAGCGCGGTCTTCTGGCGTTCGGCCGTGGTGAGGTGCGAGACGAGCAGCGCACTGATCTGAAAACCTGCCAGGGCTGCGAGCAAAGTGTCGACGGTCCCTTCGTCCGGAACCGTCGCCGAGATCTCACCGGCCGCCCGAGCCTGGGCCAGACACCTGGTCATCCACTGCCGCCACCGGTCCAGGCTCAGCGCCCAGCTCCGCTCCCGCGGCCTGCCGAACATGTCGATCGACGGTGTGCGGACGGTCGGACCAGGCAGCGGGTGGTGGGCGTCGCCCCCACTGCGCTGTCTGCCGCTACGCGAGGACCTGTTCCAGCGGTACGGCACCGGCATGAACGCCCGGAAGTGGCGGGCGATCGAGGAGATACGCCCCGGACGCGTCCTGGTGATGGACGCCTGCCGGGACCAGACCGCAGGGACCCTCGGCGACATCCTCGCGCTGCGCGCACGGCGGCGCGGCCCGGCCGGCTCCCACAACTCGTCCGGCACCATGGGCTCAACGATCCCCACGGCCGCACGCTGCCGAGTCCTTATGCCGAGATTGACGTCACCCAGCGGTCAGAGGCTGGTGAGCAGGCCCTCGAGTGGGGCGGGTATGCGGTTGGGGTGGAGGGCCTCGACGAGGACGCGGTCGTAGTGGATCTTGCGACCTTTCTTCGTGCCGAGGAAGCGCCGCAGCTGCTGTTGCGAGGTGCGGCCCTGCTGTGCGGGCTGGCGCAGGAAGGTCTGCAGGGCGCGCAGGTCGCCCTCCGCCCGGACGAGCTCCTCCACCCGTGTCACGCCCAGCGCGCGGATCAGCTCGTCTTCCAGATCCGCCGCGCAGACGAAGAACTCTTGCTGTGCCGCACTGGCCCGCTCCAAGCCGCGGGCGTAGTAGCGACGCTCCCGCTCATCGCACAGTCCCGTGAGGCGGAGGCCCAGGCCGGGTGGCCCGAGGAGACGGGCGAAACGCCCGACGCTCATCGCACCGCCCATCGGCAGGACGCAGACTCCTTCGGCCGCAAGGTTCCGGCCGCGGCTCGCGGCCAGAGCGTTGACCGCTGCGACGTCGCTCGGCCCTTCGAGCAGGACGGCAGCCCGGACGGACAGCCGCGCGGCCAGCTCGCGCGCGGGGTCGCCGGGGCCACCGGCCGCCCACCCCGTGACCGCCTCCCGGAAAGACCCCATGTCAGCCATGAGACGAGTCTCCGCCCTTTCCGGCCGCCACGGTAGGGAATTTCCGTCGGCGCGTCGATGGGCGGTGAGCAGTCGGGCCTGACCGTACGAAGGAGGAAGCCGCCGCCGGGTGCAGCCCGAGGTGGCCACGAAGGTGATCGCCGCCAGCCCCTCCTGATCTCCGTACCGCCATCGGCCGCCGCCCCGAGGCGCCCGGGAAGTAGGTGCGCCGGAGCGAAGACCGAAGGCCACCCGGGCCGCCGGCGTGTACGGCACGAAGAAGGGGAAACAGGAGTGCCGTTCGGCCGGGAGGCTGTTGTCTCAGCCGGCCCGTGTCCCCCACATGTGGGCCAACTCGACGCGGGACGAGACATCCAGCATTCGGAACACCTTCCGGAGGTGGAATGCCACCGTGTGACGGGAGAGGGAAAGGCCCCGGGCCACCTGGACGTTCGTCATTCCCCGGGCCACGAGGGAGGGAAGCGCCGCTTTCCCGAGATCACTGGCCTGTGCCGAGCCGCGGGCGTAGTAGCGACGCTGTACAGCGAACGGCCGTTGCATGGCGTCCTCGCCGAGTTGCGTGACGTACATATGCCATGGCCGTGCTGATGTCCACCCTGCGCAGGGCTGCCGTCGCCGGCAGCGTGGGAGTTCCGGGCGGCCGTGGCACTCACCCTCGCCGACGTGGTCGAGGCCGTGCGGCGCGCAGCCCGCCGAAGGTGATCGCCGTCGGCGGCGACGAGACCCTCTGGAGCGGGGTCGCGGGCGAGGCCGGACTCGATGGCGTCAGCAACAACGACGAGGCGACCGTGAAGGCGGGTCTTCGAATTTGGGCGGGGCGGAGGTGTCCGCGGGCTCGGCGGGTGGTGACGCAGCGTGTGCGTAGGCGTTGGTTGGCGGGGTTGCGGAAGCCTTGCATTTTGGGTTCCAGGTCACGCCGGGTGAGAAGGGCTGGTCGGGGGTCTGTAGGTGGGGCGGGGATGTTTCGGCCTGTTCCGTGAGCCTTTGGGTCGGCCGGGCCCGGCGGGCCGGGGTTTCGGGGGCTTGGTGATCGCGGGGAGTTTCGCGCGGAGGCGGCGAAACCCCAACCGGACCCGGTGGGGGCTCA